>JBMFUH010000701.1:0-4244 GCA_049966735.1 Isosphaeraceae bacterium | reverse complement strand
GACGGCTTATTGTCGCGTCAAGCCGCCTTGCCCCGGTCCGCACTCGACGCTACAATCCGGCCGCTCGCGGATCCTGCACACCTCTTGACGTCCTGCCTGCGATCTCGGATCCCTCCCGCGGCCGTCCTTGGTCGAGCGGTCGTGGAGCGTACCCGGAGTGAAGACTCCGCACGGGACGCTCTCGGGGAGATTGGGTCGATCGGCGAGCGGGGAGAGCCAGGGATGGTGAAATCGATCAGTATCTCTCGTCGACTCGCGGCCTGCGCGGTAGTGGTCGGGGCGGTCTGCTGTTGCGGCTGTGTCGAGCGGCGCTACACCCTGCGCACGGAACCACCCGGCGCACTCGCCATCGTCAACGGCGAGGAGATTGGCCAGACACCGGTGTCGCGATCGTTCTGGTACTACGGCGACCGGGAGATCACGTTCCTGCTCGACGGTTACGAGACCAAGACGACCATCCAACCGATCAACGCCCCGTGGTACGACAACCTGTTCACCGAGTTCGTCACCGAGAACTTCGTCCCCCTCAATCTCAGGGATGAGCGGGAGTTCAAGTATGTGTTAACGCCCGCGAAGACCCCTCGAGCCAATGACGTGCGCGACCGCGCCGAGCAGCTTCGCGGCGACGCCCAGACTTTGCCCAAGCCGCGTCGCGGCGGCATCCTCGGGTGGCTCGGGTTCCCCTGACAGGGTACCGACAAGATTGAAGGACTGGCGTGCCGCGAGCGTTGGTGCGGAATGCGTCGACAATTTGCCAGGAAAAGGATGAATCAATCGAGAAGCTGGTGCCGATGGATAGGCCAGGGGGTAAGGTGGCTTGTGGCTTGTGGCTGCGCTCGTTTTGGACTCGCTAGTGGCTTGTGAGTGGGATCCGATTTGCGCGCAACTCGCCACCCGCAATCGGGCACTAGCCACTCGGTGGGCCGTTCTCAGGGATGCGGAGGTGAACTTGCATGAAGATCCAGGCTGCCGCGATCCAGATGCCCTGTGATATTTTCGACGTCCCTGCCAACTTGCAGCGGGCCGACGAACTTCTCCGCAAGGCGCGGGACGCCGGGGCCGAGATCGTGGTCCTGCCGGAGCTCTTCAACACCGGTTACAGCCTTTGCCCGGATTACGGTCCCTACAGCGAGACGGCGGACGGCCCCACGCTGTCTTACCTCAGACAGCGCAGCCGACGCTGGAAGATGGCCATTGCCGGGGGATTCGTCGAGCGCGAGGGACGGCATCTTTACGATTCCCTCGCGTTCTGCACGCCCGAAGGCAATCTTCACGTCTACCGCAAGCGCAACCTGGTGTTCTGGGAGCGCTTCCGCTTTCGCCCCGGCAGATCGCCCCTGGTCGTTCCCACCCCATTCGGGCGGATCGGCTTTGCCATTTGCGCCGATATGATCTATCGCCGGGTTTGGGACGATTACCGCAGTCGAATCGACCTGGCGGTCGTCGCCGCCGCCTGGCCTGATTTTGCTTGCCGTGAGACCGGGCGCAGGCACTGGCTGTTAGGTCATGTCGGGTCCCTCTCCAACTCGATTCCCTGCAAGGTCGCCCTGGACCTGGGGGTTCCCGTGATCTTCGCCAACCAATGTGGCGAGACCAGGACCACCATCCCGGTCCTGCACACGACGATTCTTGACCAGTTCGCCGGCCGGAGCAGTATCTGCGACGGCCGTCACGGCCCCCCCGTCCGCGCCGAGCGTGAACTATCGGTTCTGGTAGCCCCTATCACACTCCATTCCCAGCGAGGTTTGAAATCGTGGAGTTCTACGTACCCCTCGGCACCCGCGGCTTCCTTCTCTGCATCGGCACGTTTCTGATCGGTATCTTCGGCGGTCTGGCCTACCGCAAAGCTGCCAGACGCCGGAATATCAACCCCTCCGACCCTCCGCATTCCCTCGCGCTGGCCGAGATTCTGGCAATGGAGTAAGCTCTCTAGCATGTGCGGCATTGCGGGCGCGATCGATCTGACCGGCACACGGGACTTCCCCGCTCATCGACTGTTGGCGATGACGGCGGCGATCGCTCATCGCGGGCCGGACGACGAGCAGATCCATCTCGAGCCGGGGGTCGCTCTCGGCGCTCGGCGGCTGTCGATCATCGACTTGGCGGGAGGACGCCAGCCGATCGCCAACGAAGATGGCTCGGTCTGGGTGGCGTTCAACGGGGAACTCTTCGAGTATCCCGAACTGCGGCAGGATCTCCTGGCGCGGGGTCATCGCCTGGCGACCCGCTGCGACACCGAGGCCTGGGTGCACCTGTACGAAGACCTGGCTGAGGGCATGTTCGCCAAGGCTCGCGGCCAGTTCGCCGTCTCGCTCTGGGACCGCACCAAGCGAACGCTCATTCTCGGCCGGGACCGGGTGGGCATCTGCCCCCTCTACTACACCGAAGTTGACGGCTGGCTGCTCTGGGGTTCGGAGATCAAGGCCCTGCTCGCCTCGGGAATGGTCGCGGCAAGGCCCGATGTCCGGGGAATCGATCACTTATTCACATTCTTCTGCGCCGGGACGACCCGCACCTTCTTCGAGGGAATCCAATCGCTGCCGCCCGGCCACTTCCTCAAGGTCCACGACGGACGCGTCTCGAAGCATCAGTATTGGGACCTCGACTTTCCAGACGCCGGCGCGGAGCGACGGCTGGACAACCCCCAGCCCCTCTTCGAGGAGCTGGAAGCCTTGCTCCAGCAGGCCGTGGAGCGTCGTCTGCGCAGCGACGTTCCGGTGGTCACGTACATCAGCGGGGGGCTCGATTCCACGGTCGTCCTGGGACTGTGCAGCCGGCATCGGGGCGAGCCGATTCCAGCGTTCACGATCGGCTTCGAGGGAGCTGGGCCCGACGAGCGCGCGCACTCGACCGAGGCGGCCACGGTGATGGGTTCTCCGCTGACCACCGTGACCATGGACAAGGCGCGAATCGGTTCGACCTTTCCCGAGCTGGTCCGCGCCGCTGAAGGGCCCGTACTGGATACGTCGTGCGCGGCGCTCTTGCGGCTGGCTCAGGCCGTGCACGGCCAAGGCTACAAGGTCGCCCTCACCGGCGAAGGCGCCGACGAGGCCCTGGCTGGCTACGTCTGGTACAAGACGCAGAAGATCCGGGAGGGGGCCTACCGCAAGATCGGCAGGACCGCCCCGCGCTTGCTCCGTAATCTGGTGGCTCGCTCGGTGGCCGGCCGACGCATGATCATCCCTCCGGAGCGAGCCATTGGCGGCGTTCGCCCGGCGCAGCAAGACATGTACGAGATGATCAGCCAGTCCAAGCCGGTCCTCTACTCAGAGAACATGTGGCGGCGGCTGGGCGATCACAGCCCCTACTCCGACCTCGACATCACGGCCCCGAGGATGAGCCACTGGCATCCCCTGAACCAGTCGCTCTACGTGGGCTACAAGGTCATGCTTGCCGGGCTCCTCTTGATCTCCAAGGGAGATCGGATCGCCATGAACGCGTCGGTCGAGACGCGCTATCCCTTCCTTGACGACGACTTCATCTCATTTTGCGCTTGTATCGCGCCGGAGTACAAGCTGCACGGGTTGACCGAGAAATGGGTCCTCCGCCAGGCCGCGGCCCGGATCCTGCCCGCGAAGATCGCCAACCGGCCCAAGACGATGTTCCGCGCCAGCCTGGCACAGACGTTTCTTGGCTCACACCGTCCGTCATGGGTCGATCAACTTCTCTCTCCCGACTCGCTCCGCGCCACCGGCTACTTCGACGTGGCCTCGGTGCTCAAGCAGCGGTCGCTCCAGATGCTCATTCCCCGGATCACGCCAGCGCGGTTCATCTTCGACGTGGCGCTCACCTGCGTGGTCTCAACGCAGCTCTGGCACCACATCTACTGCGGCGGCGGGCTGTGCGATTTGCCGACGTGGGAGCCACCGGTTCGGAAGACACCGGCGCCAGGCGAGCTGACCATGGAAGAACGCTGAGGAGTTCGGCGGAGCAACGGCATCGATCAGGAGGCGCTGGTTGCCATGTGCTGTCGGAACGATTTGGCACCCTGCAAGCTCGCTCGAGCGGGACCGGTGTTCCGCAACCGTCGAATCCGGGAATGTGGTAAATCGTGAGCCAAAATTCTGAGTGACCTCTTGAATCGGGCCACTGCTCCAGGTAACATGCCGCCTGTTAGGTCCGAAAGCGCTCAGACTGCGTGGCCCACTGGGGTTGCCCCGTGGAGGCGACAACGTGGCTTCCTTCCCCCCCCCCCCCCACGATTTTGGGGTGTCTTTTTCGCGCTCCTAGCGGGTGTCGCGGGG
>JBMFUH010000700.1:0-4246 GCA_049966735.1 Isosphaeraceae bacterium | reverse complement strand
ACGCAACTTTTGTTCAGTAGCCCTCCCTTTGAAAGTGCGAAACTCGAACTCAGATCTCTCGGCACTCTTCCCTCGCTGGCATCGACCGGTCGGGCAGACGGCTCGCTGGCCTATGGCCCGCCCCATAAGTTCCGCGACAAGAAGTGATGGGTTTATCGCTAATGTCGGCAACAGCCTTGTCTCGATCCGTTGCAGAACTCCTGGAACGATCTATACCCGCCGGGCGGCCGCTCCCGGGCTTGATATGACCCGGTGAATTGAGTCTCCAGGCTCGCCTACTCAGTCAACCGCCTCTACTCGCGCGCGATATCCCGCGGGCAAGGGCATCGATTGCAAGGCCCTGCGCACGCCGCGGCGATACCAGAACCGGCTGGCGCGGGCGCGAAAGACCACGGTGCGGCCCTTGATCCGGACCTCGACGGAGCGGACGTGATCCCCTAGCGTCCTTTCGACCTGCTTCTGAATTCGCCTTTTGAGTGCGGCCTCGGCGGCAGGATCGGAGTGAGGCTCGACAGAGACCGTATCGCGGCCGGGACTTATCAGGTCTTCGTTGACATTCGAGGGGCCAAGCAGCCGGCCGAGGATCGACGACGTGTTTCCTGAGGGAACGGGCCGGGAGGTGAGCGGGGCAGGGGCCCCTCGCGGAGCGGTTGAGGAGACGGACCCCGACGAACGTTCCGAGCCCATCTCGGCGGGAGGATCGTCGGGAATCGCTTCCAGGCTCAGGGGAATCGATCCCGGCGGGCCAGGCGTTGGCTGGGGCAGGGCTTGCGCGGTTCGAGCCGGATTCGTGCTCAAAGGCGCCACGGGTGGAAGACCCGGGAGGGCATCCGCATTGCTGGCTGGCGTCCTGGGCGCGATCAGGCGCACGCCGGGACGGGAAGGGGCGGGGGCCGTCACACCGGGAATCACGAGCAGGGAGTGATTCTCGATGGGTTTGGCCGGAGGGACTCGAGACGCGTTGGCAGCCGGCGCAGTCGTCCGTGCTGACGAAGGTTTCGTCACTGGAGGAGCCAGCGACGGCGGCTCCAGCGGCGGAGGCTGATCCTGAGCCCGAGCCTGTACCTGAGCCAGGCCGGCACCGACGAGCAATCCCGCGAGTCCGTGCGCCATCAGGCTCCTGGTCATCGCCCTTCCTCGATCCACGAGCGATTGCGAAGCGTACTCAACCTTCTCTGTTGCATATCGGCGGGACGATCGAGCGATCGTCTCTTTTTCTGGTGATGCTCTGGAGAATCTCTGCCGGTTTTTCCGGCGCGAGCAAAAGAGACGGTCGACTCGACTGAGAAGCGTGGATGCTGGCGTTCCGGAATGCCAGAGACTCGTCTTCCGGAATCTTCTGGAAGGTCGTTAGGATCAAACATCATTGGGGCGGTTGGCTCCGGCGATCGGAGGTCAAGGTGGCAACTGGAATCGCATATCCGCACATTGAGAAGCTGGGCGATCAGCCCGCGCGATTGGATCGCCTGCCGCGGGTCCGGGTCGCTCAGATCGTGATGGACTACCTGGCGCACGGCTGGTCGCCCGACGAGATGTGCCGCCAGCATCCGCATTTGACGCTGGTGGAGGCCCACGCCGCGATGGCCTACTATTTTGATCACCAGGTCGAGATCGACCAGGAGATCGAGGCGGAGCTCGCAACCTTGAACCAGATGGGCTCGGGCGATGCTCAACCCGCCGTCCTCAACCGCCTGAGACTGCGAGGGCGCGTGTAGATGAAGGCCAGACCTGGCCATCCATCCTTCGAGGTCCACCAGAATGTAGGCGGCCCCGGCTTGCTCCCTTCTGAAGTCCGACTTGAATTCTTTGTTTCCTTCGCTACCTTCTGTTCCAAGATCAGACAGACACGGTGCACTTGCGCTGCACCGGATTGATAGCCTACCCGGTGCAAACAGACCTGGAACAGAAGGGAACAAAGGCAACGAAGCGACTCGTCCCGTTCCAGATCCGTTGATCGAGGACCAGAGCGGGCCATCCACCCTTCGAGGTCCGCCAGAATAGGCGCGGCCCATGTCTGCTCCCCTGCTTTGCTGGCGGCGATGATCTCTTGTCGCCAGCCAGGCCGGTCCGTACGCTGATGGCTTACCGCGCGGGAAAGTCCGCGCGACTGGCAGAGTCATGACCACCGGGACACCACGATGGAGAGAGCGCCTTTTCGCATGCGACGCCCACTGATGCTGGCCAGCCTGCTGGTTGGAGGGGCGTTGGCTCTGGGCATGAGCACGGCCCTGGGCCAGCAGCCGGGCGCAACGCCCAAGCTGAGCGATTACTTCGGGTTCCAGCCGCTGGAGATCTACAAGCTCGAGCGCCGGATCGGCAACCTGACGATCCGCGACCTTGACGGCGACAAGACCGGGGACATCATCGTCAGCAACAACGCCCGGTCGCGGATCGACCTCTTGCTCTCCACCAAGCGGCCGGCCGATGAGGCCGAGAATCGTCCCTTTCGGAAAGAGGTCAACGACCTCGAATTCGACAGGCGGATGCGGCTTGCGAGCATCCCGGTGAACAAGGAAGTGGTCAGTCTGGACACGGGAGATTTCAACGGCGACGGCAAGCCGGACATCGTCTACTACGGGACCCCGGCCGAGGTGGAAATTCTCTTCAACGAAGGCTCGGGCCGGTTTGGCGGCGGCAAGCGGATCGCCACCGGAGAGGCCATCGAATCGCCGGGCGCGCTGGCCGCCGGCGACATCGATCGCGATGGCCGCGACGACCTCGTGCTGATCGCCGAAAACGACCTGGTGTTCGTGTACCAGACCGCGCCCGGCGTGTTCAGCGAACCCGAGCGCCTGCCCCATACGGCCAGCAATCCCCGGATGGTGAAGCTCCTGGACCTTGACGGCAACGGAGCGCTCGACTTGGTCATCATGGACGGGGGAACCGACCACCCGATTCACGTCCGCTTCGCCTCCGACGAGAAGAAGCTGGGGCCGGAACAGCGGTTCCAGATCGAGAGCCCCCGGGCCTACGCCTTCGCCCAGATCGACGGCAAAGGGGGCCAGGAGATCCTCACCATCGAGAACCAGTCGGGACGCGGCCGGGTGCTCGCGCTCGATGAAACGGCAACCGACGAGCAGAACAAGTGGGGACGGTTGATCTTCTTCGGCCTTCCCCAGGGGAGCGACCGCGGCCGCGCGTTGGCCATCGGCGACCTGGACGGCGACAAGCGGAAGGACATCGTCGTCACCGACCCGGCGAACGCCCAGATCTGGCTCTATCGTCAAGGCGCCCACACGGGACTGAACGCCGGTCAGTCGTTCCCCGGCTTGCTCGACGGCCGCGCCGTGCATCTGGCCGATCTGGACCAGGACGGCAAGGACGAGGTTTACGTTCTCTCCGAGCAGGAGAAGCAGATTGGCAAGAGCACCATGGAGAACGGGCGCGTGAGCTTCCCCGCTCCGTTGCCCTTGGACGGCGATCCCGTGGCCATGGACCTGGCCGATCTCGACGGAGACAAGATTCCCGAACTGCTCTACATCACCAGGAACAAGCCCGCGGGCGGCTCGGAGACGTACATGCTCCGCGCCCTGAAGCGCGAACCTTCCGGCAGCTTCAAGGCTTTTGTATGGGGCGCCGGCGGCCCGGTTGGCATGGAGGTCGCCGGCCTCTCCAGTGCTCCCGCCAGCATGAAAGCCGTCGACGTCAATGCCGACGGCCATACCGACGTTCTCGTGTTCATCGGTTACGGATCTCCAATCCTGCTCCTGGGCCAGCCGAAAGGACCGCCGAAAGCGTTCACCGGCAGCCTGGGCCCGATGGCCGCCGCTACTCCGGCCGGCTTGAGCACGATGGACTTGAACGGAACGGCCCTGATCGTGGCCCAGAATACCTTCGCCCGGCATGTTCGGCTCGGCTCGAAGGGACAATGGGAAATCAAGGATCAGTACAACTCCGGACGGTCGTCTGCCCAGATCCAGGGCGCCGCGGCCATCGACATTGACGGCGACGGCAAGAAGGAAATCGTCCTGATGGATCGGGCCAGCAAGTCCCTCCTCTTCCTCACGCTCAAGGACGGCATGTACCGGCCCGAAGGCAAGCTCTCGGTCGGGTCGATCGCGTTTGAAGGGCTCCACGTCGCCGATTTCGACGGCGACGGCCGCGAGGACTTGCTGATCGCCGGCTCCGACCGGTTCGGCGTGCTCCAGACTGGCCGCAAGGGGCAGCGGCTCAAGACCATCGCCAGCTACGAGTCAAAGCGCAACGAGGCCAGATTTTCCGACCTCGCCGCCGCCGACCTCAACGC
>JBMFUH010000699.1:0-4247 GCA_049966735.1 Isosphaeraceae bacterium | reverse complement strand
TGAATGCGCCCGTGCTGGAGCCAGCGCAGCCGCCCGGCGGCCCGGCCGAACGCCCTGAAGGCCGGCTGGTAAAGCAGCTCCATCCACAGATCGGGGGTCTCGGTGCCGAACGCCGCGTGGTGGGGGAACAGCCCCGCCGGGGCCGCGTATCGGTTCCGGGTATGGAGGAAGGCCGCAAAAAAGGCCGTGGCCGGCTGGACGAAGGACGACGCGGTGTACTGCATGCGGACGGTGGGGCGAGCATAGCCACAATCCCACGTCAAACCGTGCTCGACTTCGCGCCCGGCGAGGAGCGCCCGGCGGAGCAACACCAGCGCCAGCGCGACCACGAGGAGGCCAATTGCCGCCCAGACCACGGCGGACAGGGGTTCGGCCGCACCCTCAACCAGCGGGGTGGGCAGCACCGGCCCCAGCCGGGCGACGCTCACGGCGATCGGCACGAGCACCATCACGATCCCGGGCGCGGTCAGACCGACGAGCAGGCACCCCGTCGCCAGGACCAATTGAGGCGCGACCATCAGCCAGCCGGGGCGATGTGCCCTCGCCGCCCGCTCCGTCCGCGGCTCGCCCAGGAACACGATGCCGACGACCTTGGTGAAGCAAAGAGCGGCCAGGCCGCCGATCAGAGCCAAAGCCGCGATGACCAGCAGGCAGGGGACGGCCCGGGCCGGGGCGAACCCCACCCCACCGCGAAACGCCCCCAGATAGATCAGGAACTCACTGGCGAAGCCGTTCAGGGGCGGCAGACCCACGATCGCGACGGCACCGACGATAAAGGCGCCAGCGACCCAGGGCATGCGCTTCGACAGGCCACCCAGCAGGTCGAGATCCCGCGTGCCGGATGCCTGGGCGACCGACCCGGCTCCCAGGAAAAGCAGCCCTTTGAACAGGGCGTGGTTGACCACGTGCAACAGCGCGCCCGTGATGCCCAAGACGGCAACCAGAGGGGTTCCGGAGCTCGCCCCGAGCAGCCCGACCCCCAGCCCCAGCGCGATGATGCCGATGTTCTCCACCGTGTGGTACGCCAGCAGTCGCTTCAGGTCATGTTGGGCCAGGGCGAAGAGCACCCCCCAGATCCCGGACAGGATGCCGACGCCGATCAGCAGCCAGCCCCACCATGCGGGTGCATCGGGAAGCAGCGTCAGTGTGCGGACCAGGCCATAGATGCCAACTTTGACCATCACGCCGGACATCACGGCCGAGACATGGCTGGGCGCCGCCGGGTGGGCCTCCGGGAGCCAGACGTGCAGCGGCATGAATCCCGCCTTGGTGCCGAATCCGACCAGGGCCAGCAGGAACAGCACGCTGCCGGGCGCTGCCGCCGGGACGCCGGCCGCGGAAACGGCGGCGAAATCCAGCGAGCCCACCGGCCCCCCGAGCAAAACAAAGAAGGCCAGGAGAAAAGCCGTTCCCAGGTGCGTCGCGATCAGGTACGTCCGACCCGCCGCACGCACCTCTTCCTGCTCGTCCTCGAACGTGACGAGGAAGTACGAGGCCAGCGACATCACCTCCCATGCGACCAGGAACAGCACCCCGTTGCGGGCCAGGACGACCATGACCATGCTGGCGACCAGCACGTTGAAGAAAAACCAGGGAGCGCCGAGGGATTTGTGGCCTCGGTACTCATCCAGGTATTCGGACCCATAGATAGCGGCCAGGCCGGACAGTCCGAGGATCGGCAAGATGAACCACGCCGACAGCGGGTCCAGGGCGAGGGCGAACGAGCCGTAGGGGACATCCCAGGGAAGCCGGAACGCGTCGGTTGCCCCGCCGATCACGGCCTCCAGGGCGGGAACAAGACCGAGCGCGCACCCGGCGACCGCGCCGCCGGCCCCCAGCGCCGTACTGAGCCGAGGGAACCGCCCAGCGACCAGGGCAAGCAGGCCGCCGACAATCAGCAGGACCACCGCGGCGAGCAGGACGTGCATCTAGGCAGACTCCTATGCGTCGACCGAACCCAGTTCGAAAGAATCCGCCACCCGCTGGACCTCGCGCAGGATCTCGTCGGTCGAGCCCCGCCGCTTGAGGACCGCCCGGAAGCGCTCATCGCGCAGGGCGCAGACGATGCGGGCCAGCATCCGCAGGTGGGCCCGAATCGTCGGGCTGACGAGGATGAACAGCGTATGGACCGGCTGCCGATCGAGGGCTCCGAACTCGATCGGCTGGTCCAGGAAGCAGAGCGTCAGCATGGGGAGGCCCACCGGCAGCACCACCGGATGGCGTGGGTGTGGGATCGCGATCCCGTCACCGACGGCCGTGGAACCGACCGACTCGCGGGCCAGGAAGAGCTGATGGAGAACCGACCGGTCGAAGTCCTCGGGCAGACGCAGCCTCTCGACGACCTCGCGGAGAATCTCGCGCTTATCCGAGCCAGGCGGGCCCGTGATTATCCCCCCGATCTGCAGGGCCTCCACCAGCCCCTCGCCCGTCGGAGGACTGCCCGATGGATCCCGGAAGAGGTCCGGCGAGATCTCCACCCGGCGGATAGTGGCCCACTCCAGGAGTTCGGTCCGGTTGAAGTAGTGCTGCCCGTTGACCTCCCTCGCAGGGAGGTCCTCATCGTGGATCCACCGATAGATCCGGCTTTCGGGAACGTCGAAGATCGCGGCGGCGTCACGAATCGTCAGGTCCATTGCGGGCCTCCCGCTCTCCACTCGGCACCCTCGCGCGGTTCGGGCCCCTGCCGCCCCCCAGGGCCGCATTGGTCCCATGATCCCGTCCGATCCCTCACCCTTCTCCCCCCTTCGTGACTGATACCGCCTCCGACGAGCCGAGCACGACTCCCTGGAAACCGCGGGGTTCTGGCAAGATGAGCTGCTGCTCCGCCCGACCGATCTGCTGCAAGATCTCCTGTCGTGTTGCCTGCTGCCGGACTGCCCGGCAAACCCCTGAGTCGCGGAGAACGAATGATAATTTCGACATCAGATGCAAGTGGGCCCGAATCGTCGGGCTGATGATGGTGAACAGCGTGCCCACCGGCTTGCCATCCAGGGCGCCGTAGTCGATCGGTCGTTCGAGGAAGCAGAGCGCCAAAAAGGGGCGACCGACGTGCAGCACGACCGGGTTGCGGACGTGCGGGATGGCGACCCCGTCGCCGACGGCCGTCGGCGCGATGGCTTCGCGCGCCAGGAGAACTCGGAGAAGGAATTCCCGGTCCACCTCCTCCGGCAGGCGGAGCACCTGCACCACCTCGTGCAGGGCACCCTCCTTGTCGGAGCCGGAGATCCGATAGAACACCCCTCCCGCCTCCAGGGCCGTCAGCAGAGACGGGATGGGCTGGCCCTCGGCCTCGGGCTCCAGGAAGATCTCGCTGGAGACATTCAGCCGGCGAGAGGTCGCCCACTCCAGAAGCTCCGCCCGGTTGAAGCGATACTGGTCCTGGACGCGATAGGCCGGCACGGCCTGCTGTTTGATCCATCGGTAGATGGTCTTCTCGGACACTCTCAGGAGATTCGCGGCATCGTGGACGGAGAGGTTCATGGCTCGAACGCCGTGCTTTCCCCGGGGGGAACAAGGAAAGGAAGAGAACGCGGGTGCGGCCTGGGTGCCCCCACTGAAACGAGCCGCGGTGCCCTCGCGCGGCCCGCTCACTCGAACCATGGCAGGTCACCCGGTGCCAAGAGATCAAGAAATCCCGACGGCCTGGACCGGTAGCAACCCGACGAGGACTGTGGGCGAACTCACCTCCTCGCCGGCTCGGCTCGTCAGGCGCTCGTGCGAGGCGGGCGGCATGGCGGATCTGGAAGTGGACGACGGTCTCAGACATTGACATCTCCCTACCAGACCCGCATGTTCCATCATGCCGCCAGGGCCAAATGGCGGCTCTTGGACATCCTTGACTTTGAGTGACATCTTGAGACAATATCCACCGAACGTCCCGAACTGTCAAGACGAAGCTGACGATGTCCATCTCCGCGGGAGTGCACGTCAGCTTTCGCGCCTAACACCTTCCCCTGGAAATAGATAAGGCTTTTCGCATCGGCGTGGCGATGCGAAAAGCCTTATCTATTTGATCTAGAGCGGTTTTCGGGTCGATCGCTCACCGTAGGGTCCGCTGTACTACTAACTTCGAGAATCTCGTGCGCCGTGCAAGATTGTCAAAATGGGCAAGGTTCCGGATCAGGAAACCGATACCCGACACCCGATTCCCCACTGACCACTTTGGTTGCGGCCAGCGGCCGCGCTGTGAATACTCTAGGAGCTTGTCTGAATAACACTACCGCGATTCACCCACCAGTCCATTCAAT
>JBMFUH010000698.1:0-4249 GCA_049966735.1 Isosphaeraceae bacterium | reverse complement strand
CGATCAGGCGGCGAGGCGGCTGGAACGAGCGGCCAGGTATCTGGAGCGCGTTCCGCCCGGGGTATCCGGTGAGCGAGGGCACGACCGGACCTTTGAAGCCGCCTGCATTCTGGTCAAGGGCTTTGCATTCTCGATCGACGAGGCCCGACCGCTCTTGCGAGCATGGAACCAGCGGTGCGTGCCTCCCTGGAGCGAGCGGGATCTCGAGCACAAGCTCAAGGACGCCGACACCAAGCCGGACGGCAAGCCCAGGGGATATCTGCTCCAGAATTCACGATCGCGGGGACGCAAGACCAAACGACCGCCGTCCAGCCAGGCCGGCCAGCCCGCGGCGACCGCGCCCGAGGTCGATCAGCCCGCGGCGACCGCGCCCGAGGCTGCCGCCGATCTCTGTCCCGAAGGGCAGGAAGCCAATCCCCACCGTCTGGCCAGACGGTTCCTGAGCGGCGACTTTTCGGCCGCGGGAGAGACTCACCTGCGATTCTGGCGCGAGGAGTTTCATGGATGGGATGGGTCGGCCTACCGGCGCGTTCCCGTCGGTGAAATTCGAGCCCGGCTCTCGTGCTGGTTGGCCGAGGAATTCGACCGGCTTTACGAGCTGGAAAAGGCGCGGTTGCTGGAGGGGGAGGATGGTTTCGGCCGGGGCTCACGCCGGGTGCCGCGTCCCATGGCTGTCACCAGCGGGTTGGTGACCGACGTGCTCCAGGCGATGTCCGGGCTGGTTTTGATTCCCGCTCAGGAATGCCCGGTCCAGCCCGCCTGGAACGATGTCGCGGCTGAGGCCGAGGCCGACGCGGACGCGGCGGCCGCGCCACCACGCTGGCCGGTGGATGAGGTCTTGCCAACACGCAATATGCTGGTGCACCTCCCGTCCCTCGTGGCCGGGGAGAATGCGGTCGTGCCGCCGACCCCACGGTTCTTCAACGCCTTCGCGCTGGACTACGAGTTCGTGCCGACCGCCCCGGAGCCGGCGGAATGGATCGACTTTCTCCGGCAGATCTGGGAGAACGACGAGGAGAGCATTGCGTGTTTGCAAGAATGGTTCGGCTACTTGCTCACTCCGGACACGCGGCAGCAGAAGATCTTGATGATGGTGGGGCCGAAGCGGTCGGGACGGGGAACGATCGCGCGGGTGTTGAAGACGCTCGTGGGCCCGAACAACGTGGTCAATCCCACGCTGTCGACCCTGGCCCGGCCGTTTGGTCTTGCTCCCTTGATTGACAAGCCCGTGGCGATCTTTCCCGACGCCCGGCTCTCGAGCCGTCCGGACAATGCGGCCATCACGGAGAGCTTGTTGTCGATCAGCGGCGAGGACGACCAGACGGTCGACCGCAAGCATCTGCCGGCCTGGACCGGCAGGCTGCCCACCCGGTTTGTGCTCATCTCCAACGAGTTGCCCCGGTTGCGCGACGCCAGCGGGGCGCTCGCCAGCCGGCTGATTCTGCTCCGCTTCACCCGGTCGTTTTACGGCCGGGAAGACGTCGGGCTCTGCGAGCGCCTGAGCCGGGAGCTGCCGGGAATCTTGCTCTGGGCGATTGCCGGGTGGAGGCGGCTGCGCGCGCGAGGCTGGTTCGTTCAGCCGCGATCGGGCCGCGATCTCCTGGCCGCCATGGAAGACCTGGCCAGCCCGATCTCGGCATTCCTGCGGGACCGCTGCGTGCTGGAGCGGGGGTCGTTCGTTCCGGCCCCCGCGCTCTACGAGGCCTGGCGGTCATGGTGTCAGGAGCATGGGCGCGAGATGGTGGGGGACGAGGCGGCATTCGGCAGAGACCTGCATGCAGCCATTCCCGGACTGGCCAAAAGCCGACTTCGTATTGACTCGGTCCGGGTTTTCCATTACATGAACATTCGGCTGAGAACGGCGCTCGATCCCGATCCCGAGTCGGACTTCACGGATCCGGTCGTCCCGTTGCCGCCCAGCGACGAGCAGGCGGCGACACCGTTTTAGCACCGAGGGGGCAAGCATCTATGTGACCATGATCGCAATCATTGCATGGTTGCCGAATGTTGATCCGTTTCCCTGGGGCATTTCTCCAACCTGCCGGATCGTGATTCGATTGTGGATCGTGTTCGCACCTTGTATGACGATTAAGAGGGACGACTTCCAGGCGATGTTTTATCTTGGCAACGGGCCGTTCTTCTTGGTTGACAACGCGGGTTAGCTTCGGCACAATCAGTTCCACCTCAGTTCAGTTGGCATTCAGCTCCGGGCAAATCTCTGGGGAGGTGTGTCACTGGTCTCGTGAGGAATGCCGATGCGGGCGTCGGCAGAGTGAGGCGTGGATTGGTCTCTTGGGCGCTGGCTCGGGCGTCTTTGCCGTGATCCCTTGGTCGAGTTTTTCCCGGCTTTGGCTCCGCACCGAGGGAGTATGACTCTTAGGGAAGAACATATTTCCTCCGCAGTCAAAAATGTCGTGACCAGGGCCGTTCAGAGAGCAGCGTTCTCGCATCGTCACGGCACTCTCTCAACACTCCTGGTCTCTGGGACTCCTCTCCGGAGAATCCGCAGGCCGGCTTGTCGTCAGGGATGTTCATCGGGTTCACCAAGCTGGGGATCGTTGACTTTCCGGAAATATCAGTTGAGGGGATTGCGCGATCTTCCCTCACCCAAACCTTGCTTCCAGGAGGTAGCATGACGAGACGACTTCTCTTTTTCGTGGCGGCTGGTGTGGCCGCCATGTGCTTGGGCACATTCGAGGCCCGGGCAGGCCAGATTACGCTTCCCGCCAGCCTGAGCACGCTGACGGGCGCCGGCAACTACGCCGTCGTGGGTAATCTGACCTTCTCGTCCTTCTCGGATGTGATCACGGCCAATCCGGCCGCGCCCTCACCCACGCCGGATTCCGCGATCAGCGTTGCCCCTTTCACTGCTCTGCCCGGTGAGACCGGCATCAGCTTCAACGGCGTCTTCACGGCGGCCGCCGGCCAGACCGTGGACTACGCCATTCAGTACACGGTGACCGCGGCCGTCGGCACGTCGATCAGCGACGCGTATCTTTCGCTCGGCGGTTTCACCAACGGTAACGGCACGGGCTCGGTCTCGATCGGCGAGACGATCCTCAACAGTTCAGGCACCGTCATCAGCAAGGTTCCGTTCGAGGTTTTCACCCCCAATCAAACCTCGACCTCAACCGGGTTCAGCATCGGTGGGAAGCCCGTTTCCGAAACCACGATCGTTGTCCAGAAGGACATCACCGTGTTCGGCGGCAGCAACGGCGCCACGTTTTCGTTCACCAATCAGGGCTTCTCCGGTGCGGTGCCTGAGCCGACCTCGCTGGCTCTCCTGGGAATTGGCCTGAGCGGGTTGTTCTCCATCCGGCGTTTCCTCAAGCGGTCCGTCGCTTGATCGAACGGTCAGGCGTGTCTCGCCTCGAAATCCGCACACCGCGACGGCGATCGTTCTTTCGGGGCGGTCGCCGTCTTCTTTTGGGGGACCGCCCGTCCCACCATGCAGGCACCAGGGGACAAGCGGAATGGAGCACAACCCCGATCTCGCTTACAACGAGCTGATCCAGAAAATCCGCCAACTGGGGTTGCTCGCCTCCTGTTCGGCTGTCCTGAGCTGGGATGAGCAGACGTACATGCCCCCTGGAGGCGCACTTCACCGCGCCGAGCAGATGGCCCTCCTGGCGGGATTGCACCACGAGCGGGCGACCGACCCACGGATCGGCGAGCTGCTGGAAGTTCTCGCCGGTTCCAGTCTGACGGACGATCCCGAATCGGTTCAGGCTGTCAATATCCGGGAGAGCACTCGCTCCTACAAACGGCAAACGCTCTTGCCCCGATCGCTCGTTGAGGAACTGGCCCGGGCCACGTCGCTGGCGCAGCAGGCGTGGGTCGCGGCCCGCCGGGCCAGCGACTTCGCGCGGTTCCAGCCGGCGCTCGCGCGCATTGTCGGGCTCAAGAAGGAAGAAGGGGCGTGCTTGTTGCCGTCCTTGGCCTCGACGGACGAGCCCGCATCGAGCCCATACGACAGCCTGCTCGACACATTCGAACCGGGCGCGCGAGCAGCGGATCTGTCACGCTTGTTTGGCGCGCTTCAGTCCGAACTGTCGCCACTCGTGCAAACAATCAGCCGGGCGGCCCAGCGCTCCTCCGCCAGGGACTTGCCGCGTCGCGCTTACCCTGTCGACCGGCAGAAGGTCCTGGGTGAAATGGCGGCCGGGGCCCTGGGCTTCGACTTTCAGCGCGGTCGGCTCGACGTCACGGCGCACCCGTTTTGCACGGGGATCGGGCCGGGGGACACGAG
>JBMFUH010000697.1:0-4252 GCA_049966735.1 Isosphaeraceae bacterium | reverse complement strand
CTAACGTGCTTTTCCTGGGCCAAACTGACAATCGATTCAATATTCAGATAGCTGCGGATCGGTTCTCCGGCCTTGCCAACCTCATAGGCTTCATCAGCCTTGAGCCGGTGTAGCGCGAAGCGATCTTCATGCGAATAGATCGCCACGGTTCTGATTCCCAGCTCATGAGCAGACCGGAAAACACGGATGGCAATCTCACCGCGATTGGTAACAAGCAGTTTGCTGAACCTATTCATTGAAGAAACTCACAATAATGAAGCTCGATTAGCCTTCCGATTCGACCGGGTTTTCGAGTGTGCCAATCGGCACGATCGTGGCGCGAACGACGTCGCCGGGCCTCAGGTAGGTGCCGGTTGCCGATCCCACTCCTGCTGGAGTTCCGGTCGCGATGACGTCTCCCGGCTCAAGAGTGACAAACTGGGAGATGAACGAGATCACGGCCGCCACCGGAAAGACCATCTCCGCGGTTGTCCCCTCCTGCTTGATCTGCCCGTTGACTGTCAGTTTGATCGGCAGGTTCTGCGGGTTCTTGACCGCGGCAGCCGAGAGGATGCATGGCCCCATCGGGCAGAAGGTATCGTGCCACTTGCCGTGCATCCAGTCGAAGAACTGATCGCGTTCCCGGGGAGTACGCCCTGGGTTCGGCTTGAAGTTCCTGTCGCTGATGTCGTTGACCACCGTGTACCCGGCCACATAACTCAAAGCCTCCTGCTCCGCGACCGACCGACAGTGGCGGCCAATAACCACTCCTAGTTCGCACTCCCAGTCGATGTGGTCAGGTGAGATTCGAGGAAGCAGAATGGGCTCACCGGGATGTGTCAGCGTGGTGCTGGGAGGCTTTGAGAACACGTAGGGGAATGTCTCTTGGCGCCCGGCTGCCGTTCCTCCCCGCTCCGCGATATGCCTGGCATAATTCCCCGCCAGAAAGAGCAACTTGGGCGGATTGGCGATGGGTACGAGGAGCTGAACGTCCTGGAGGTCGATCGTGAGCTCGTCGCGTGCAACGAGGTCAAGCTCACCCACCCAGGTGTCAAGGTCCCGAGCTAGTTCGTGGCAACATCCATCTGGCGGGAGGAGATCAAGCAGATCCTCGGTGGAGGGGAGAAGCAGTTCCGTACCTGTATCGCGACTGTAAGCCTCGGCGGCCTGGTCGACGGGAATCACTGCATGATCAGCGTAAAACCCGGAGAGGATCATATCATCAAAACTAAACCGGCACAGACGCATTGATTGGCTCCTTGCGATCAACGTCGCGACAGCCCTTCAGTTCCAGCAAAGGTTCCAGGGCGATCCCCAATGGAAACGGCTACCTTTCTCGCGGAGGTCCGTTCAAACCGAGGCTCGGCCCCTGATCTTGACATGTCCGCCGGATGGCGTCGAGAAGGTTGGGCTCTTCGCTTGACTCCACCGTGCGGAAATCGAAGACGACAACGCCTCTGGTCACCCGAGGAACGACGGGTGGCTCGCCCATGCGCAAAGCCTTTGCCCACGCGGCCTCGGAATCAAATGGAGCAGGGTACGGCGGATAGACCTGGACGACAACCGATGGAATCGGTTGAACAGGTGCGCTTCCGCCCCCAATGAACGACTCAGATTCCGTGACCCGGGCATCAAGGTTCAACTCGTCACGGAGAGATGTGGCGAATCGTTCGGCTCGAGCCGCAAGGTCGGGCAGAGACAGACTCAGCATCCTCCAAAAGGGTATCCGCGGACCTCCTTGCCGCGTGTCGCGGATCAAGAGAAGTGTTGCCTCAAGTGCGGCCAAGGTCATCTTGTCGACCCGCAGTGCTCGCATGAGCGGGTCTGATTCAATGCGGCGGACGACCGCGGATGTGCCCACCAGGACTCCACACTGTGGCCCGCCCAGCAGTTTATCTCCGGAAAAGAGGACCAGGTCGGCACCCTTGACGATTCCCTCGGCCACATGTGGCTCGTTGCGCAAACCAGGCGGCAGCCCTGGCGCCAGGGCGCCCGACCCGATGTCGTCGATCAAGACCAGACCGTGCTCATGAGCCAGACGTATCAGGTCGCCCAGCGGTGCTTCCTCAGTGAAGCCGACGATCTGGTAGTTGCTGTGATGGACTCTGAGAATGACCGCCGTGTCCGGGGAGATCGCGGCGGCATAATCAGCAAGGCGGGTCTTGTTCGTTGTTCCGACCTCGCGCAGTCTGGCTCCGGAAACCTCAAAGATCTCCGGTAGCCGGAAGCTGCCGCCAATCTCGACAAGCTGCCCCCGGGAGACGACCACCTCGCGGCCCGCCGCCAGGGCGCGAAGAGCCAGCACGGTGGCCCCCGCATTGTTGTTCACGACGGTTGCCGCCTCGGCGCCGGTGATCTCGCGCAAGAGCGCGGCAACGCCCAGGGTTCGTTGACCGCGATCTCCTTCCTCAAGCTTGAACTCAAGGTTGCAGTATCCTCGAGCAACTGTCGCCACGGCCTGCACTGCTTCCTCAGCAAGAGGTGCTCGCCCCAATCCAGTGTGCAAGAGAATTCCCGTCGCATTGATCACCCGGCGGAGTGAGGGCTTCCTGCCCTGAAGAATTTCCCTGGCACGCCTCGCCAGCAGGCACGCCTCCAGAACCGCGCTCTGGCCATCCCGCAGGGAAAGGCGAGCCTCTTCAAGCGCAGCCTGCACCGCACGCACGAGCACTTCCCGGCTATACGTGTTCCGTAGGGGATCAAGCTCTCTTTGCTGCAAGACCGAGTTGACAGGAGGCAACTGTCTGAGAACATCACGCGACACTTGACGATTTCCAATTCACTGCTTCGATTCCGTCAGTTCTTTGCCGACTGGTCCGGCCTACGTTACATCGTGTGACCATTCTATCACCGCGAGCAAATCAAGACTGCGCGTAAAATCCGCGGACCTCACGCGGAAAAAATGGACTGCCCGAGCCGTCTCACATCGCCATCACGTTTCGTCAAACCAATGCGATCGAGGTACTCGCCTATCGGCACGGCGTACTTTCGAGTTGTTCCCAGCAAGTCACGGAGATCTGCCATCGTCATGGTTGATTTCTCCTCAAGATGTTTCGTCACCTTGTGGCGGAGTTCAGTGTCGACGTCAAAATCAATGAACAGGCTCGGTGAAATTTCGACCAGCTTCTGCTCGTCGCGGAGCAGCGCCAGGAGTTCGGGAACCACGGCGGATCGTGCACCTGCACCGGCTGCAAGCTCAGAGGTCTCGGGCGGGCTGACACCTCCCTTGCGGATCGCTTCCGCCAACTCGCTTTTCAACCGGCGTTCTCCCTGGCTGAGCCTTGGCTCGTATCCTTTGATAGCCACGGTGCGGGCGTCGGCCACAACTTTACCCTGGGTCCTCAGTCGCTCGACGACCGCGGAAATGAGGCCCTCACTGCCTAGATCTGGCAGTTCAGCCAAGAGGTAGGCTCGAGGGATTGTGGACAGCCGCGGCCGCGCGGAGTGCAGTCGGCCAAGTGCCCTCAGGACACGGTCTTCCAGGTTCAGCAGGACATCGGCAAGCATCCTGACCGAGCGTCGCGGACCAATGGGGACGTCGATCAAAACGCCAGACTGAGAAAGCTGTTCCAGAGCCTGACCAATACGGTCGATCGAGAGACCGGTCAAGGCGCAGAGACCCCTCTCCGCCCACGAGTTGAGGCCCAGAAACGCGAGAGCCGCTGAAAGGCGCCGCGGAGGATCGCCAGAGCGGAGACGTTCAAGTCGACTGATCGCTTCATGATCACGACGGCGAAGTCTGCGAGCCAAGGGTTGGAGCACATGACCTCCACCAACCGTTGTGGGCGGACTTTCCTCGCGCAAGACCAGCGGTTGGCCGTAGACGGCGGCCACCGGTCGTGCCAGAAAGAGTTGACACAATTGCTTCTGCCCCGGTCCCAGTGTGTTTCCCTCAAGCAGCGTCAACGTGGCCAGAACCTCGGCCGTGCCGAGATGCACACGGTATCGGCAACGATGCCGGATGGCCCGGACGGCCTCAGGTAAGGTCGCCAGTTCGATGGTCAGAACGCGACTGGCCCTCAGATATCCTTGTGCCGCAAGTTCGTCGCCTCGGGAAATCTCACCGTGGTGGGCACCAACAATGTTGATCGCCGCACGAGACCCGCGTGGGATCTGCTGGACGGGCTGATCATGACGGTGCAAACCACGGACCCTCACAACCTTGCCCACCGGTAGCCAGTCTAACTCATCACCCACCGTCACGCATCCCGACGCAACAGTCCCCGTCACCACGGTCCCATGCCCGGCGAGGGTAAATGAGCGGTCAATCGCC
>JBMFUH010000696.1:0-4258 GCA_049966735.1 Isosphaeraceae bacterium | reverse complement strand
CTGTGACATCAATTGAATCACCCGGACGTTTCATGGCTCGGAACGTGGAGATTTGAGGAGGATGAACCTGGCCACTTCAAAGAGGCTAATCATCCTTGCACTCGGCTGGGTGCTATTTGCCGGAGGTGTCCGCGCGCCGGGGCAGGAGTTGAACGGTCCGGTATCGTCGCCCGCGCCCGCGCGTGTTGAGGAGATCGGCGCCCGGCCGCGGAGGATGGAGGAAGTCAACACACGGTCAGCAATTCCCCGTTCCGCCACCTGGAAACAAGCGGAAACGCAACGACGATCCGGGGCGGAAGAGAAGAGGCCACCGGTACGACCGCGCTTTGAAGACCAGGGCTTACATCGATTATCGTGATCGGAAGTGGGTCAATGATCGTGACCGCTCTCACCGGGTCTTGTTCTCCTTCTCGGCGCTTTCGGGTTTCACGACGCGGACCTTCTCGCCGTCCCGCAGTTGCGCCAGTTCGCCCAAGATGACGATCTCCTCGCCGGTGAACGCCATCCACTTCCCCTTCACTTGCTTGTGCAGCACTTCGATGTAGACGTCGTTGACCAGGCCGGTTTGCACGCGCGTTTCGACCGCCTTGCCGTCCTCGTACATGTAGCAGACGTTCTGGTTGCCCTTCTGCATGACGGCCTCCCGCGGCAACGCCCACACGCCCTTGCGTTCGATCTCGATGACGCCGTAGGCGTACATGCCGGGCAGGAGCTGACTCTCGGGGTTGTCCAGGTCGATCTCGACGCGGCGCGTGCGGCTGCGTACGTCCAGCGCCCAGGAATGGCGCACGACCTTCCCCACTACCTCGAATTCCTCGTTCGCCGGGATGTAGACGCGTCCCTTGGTCCCCTCATCGACGTAGTTGGCCTCGACCTCGGGGACGTCCACGAAGATACGTACCTTGTCCGTGCGGGCCACGATGTAGAGGGGAGTCCCACGCGCGCGCGTTTCGCTCTCCTTGCCGCTGAGCGGGGCCGACTCGTCGCCGTAACGGGGCTCGACGTAGTCGCCGTTGTTGACGTTGCGGACGATTACGATGCCCGCGTAGGGAGCGATAATCTGCTCGTAACCCACCAGGGCTGCCAGGCGGCTCACGTCCCTTTTGGCTACCTCGATCTGGGAGCTGGCAACCTTGACGTCGGCGTCGGCCTTTCTGATTTCGGCCTCGCGAGTCAATTCCCGTTCCCTGGCCGCATCAGCGGCCGCTATTGCGGCCTCGCGGGCTGCCATCTCGACTTCTAACTGCTTGCAGGCCTCCAGGTAGACCTCGCGGTTAACCGACTGTGAGGCGGCATCGAGCCGCTTGACTTCGATCTGCCAGCGCTCGACGGCGGCGTCGACCTCGCGGACTTTGGCCACGGCTTGCCGCGTCTCGTGCCGGGCCACTTCGCGGCGGGACTTCGCCACCTCCAGCATGTGTTCGGCGACCTGCAGGGTCTTCTCGTCCCGCACCTTCAGAGATTGTTTCTGTTCGAGCTCGGCGTCCAATTCCGGGACCCAGATGTTAGCCAGAACCTGATCCTTCTTGACCTTGACGCCGATGTCGATGTCTCCTGTCCATCCTCGGATGTAGCCGGCGACCTTGGGGAAGAGCGAGGTTTGCTCGAAGGCGGACACGTAGCCGGGCTGCTCCACCTTTCGAAGCACGTTGCGCCGCGCCACCCGTTCCAGACGTACCCGCGGCGCCACTTCGACCAGCGGTTTGGGCTCGGGAGGCTTGTGGCAACCGGTAGCCGCCCACAGACTGGCCCCCAGCGTCAGGACGGGAACCCAATTCCGACAGCCCGGGCAGACCCGGTGAAGACGCGTAACGATCGTTCTCAACCTGCTGCTGCGCTTCATGATGTGCCTCAACTGCTCGATGCGGTAAGGATAACTGCCGCGAACCCCACACCGCAGTCAGTCCAACCCGAAGAAGTTCGGTTCACGGGGCTTCTCGTGCGGAGGAGGCGTCGCGGCCGCGGGGTCGCGGGCCGCGCGCCTCCACCGCACGACAGGAAACTACCCGGTTTCGGGCGTAGTGGGACCGGGGGCCGGCGGCCGCTCCCGTTCGGAGGTTGTGAAGGAGGTTGGGGTTTCTCTCGCTCCGCGGCTCCTGTCGCCGGGCGACGCCGCCGGTGCGGCCACGGGACGGCGGCCTGCCGGACCCCCGCCCTGCGCTTGCCGGTGCCGCCGGCTGGCGTCCTCGCCCCCGTCATAATAGGTGCTGTCGGGATCCTCGGGATCGATGGACGGCTGGACGAAGCGGCTGCGGCCCATGATGAGAGAGAAAAATGCCGGCAGGATCAGCAGGGTGGCGAAGGTGGACATGACCAGCCCGCCGATGACGGCCAAGCCCAAAGGCGCTTCCATCTTGCTGCCGGCCTCCAGTCCCAGCGACATGGGCACCATACCGATGGTCATGGCCGACGCCGTCATCAGGATCGGCCGCAAACGCTCCCCCGCCCCGCGGATGGCCGCTTCCTGGACCGGCACACCCTTCTCCCATACCATGCTGATGAACGTGACCAGCATCACCGAGTTGGA
Source organism: Isosphaeraceae bacterium (assembly GCA_049966735.1). Classification (GTDB taxonomy): domain Bacteria; phylum Planctomycetota; class Planctomycetia; order Isosphaerales; family Isosphaeraceae; genus Aquisphaera. Next base: position 1,731 of record JBMFUH010000696.1, on the reverse strand, counting down.
CACCGACACGCCGATGCTCATGATCGTGCCCATGAAGGCCTCGATGTTCAGCGTGGTGTTGGTCAAGTACAGGATGACCACCACGCCGCTGAGCACGCCGGGCACTGACCCCAGGGAGGCGAGGGCCAACCGCGGCGACTGGAAGTAGGCGGTCAGCATCACGAAGATGACGAACACCGACCACGCCAGGCCGATGGCCAGCGAGCGGAACAGTTCGTACATCGGTTGGACCTGACCGCGGTTGACGACGGTGACTCCGACCGGACGCCCGGGTTTCACGACGTTGCGGCTGCTGGCTGGCATCTGGTCGTCCACCCGCGTGTCCACCCGGGCAATGGCCTCGTCGATCTGCCGGGCGGCCCGGCCAAGATCCTCCCCCTCGACGTTGGCGGAGATGCTCAGGTAGCGTTGCATCGCCGTGCGATCGATCTCGCCGGGCGCGAAGCCCGTGCTCACCCCGGCCACATCGCGCACCAGCAGGTTGCGGTCCTCCCCGAAGAGGGCGAGCGGCAGGTTCTTGAGCTGCTCCGCGGAAGTCATGCGCGGGACGGCCATTTGCACCTGCACCTGGTAGCTGGCGCCCAGGCGGTTGTCGATCCAGTAATTGCGGAAGAGCATCCGGCTCGACGAGGTGGCGGCCACCAGTGAGTTGCCGACATCGTCGATGGTGATGCCGCCGCTCAAGTTGGCTTTGGCGCGGTCGATGCGGATCTCGACGTAGGGATAATGGAGGGTCTGATGGATTTGCAAGTCGCGGAGGTGTTCGTTGGTCTTCAACTCGGCCACCAGCCTGTCCACGTAGGCGTAAGCGTCGTCGTTCCAACGGGGGCAGGAAACCACCACCTCGATGGGCGTGGGCGAGCCGAAGCTCATGACCTGGCTGACGATGTCGCCCGGCTCGAAGCCGAATCGCAGCAAGTCGGCCCGTTCCCGGGCCTTGCCTTCCGAGTAACCGTAATGGCGCAGGACGTCCGCAAGCCACGGTTTCATGCGCTCCGGCAGCGCCCGGCGCAGCCGCTCCTGCAACGCGGCCACCGCGACGCCGCTGCCCTCGCGCAGCCGCACGCGGATTTGCCCGTCTTCGGGTCCGCTCATGAACAGGATCATGTTGTTCACGGTGAAATCGGGCGCTTGCTGGCCGGCGAAGCCCATCGAGATGTGGACGTTGCCGGGCCCAGCTTCCTCCTCGATCGCGTGCAGGCAGTGGAGCCAGGCCTGGCGGGTCAGTTCGTAGTTCGTTCCCGACGGCATGCGGAAGCGGAGCACGAACTCGCCCTGATCGACGGTCGGGAACAACTCGCGGCCCAGTTGCATTCCGAGCAGGACGATGACGAGCAGGCAACCCGCCAGGTAGGCGGGCAGGACGATCCAGCGCCAGCGGATGCTGAAGCGCACGAAACGGATGAAGCCGTTTTGAACGTGGCCGAAAAAGCCCTTGTGCAGCCACTCGTCGTCCGCCTCCGTCTTGCGTCCCGCCGCCGGCGCTTCGGGCCCGTGTCCCGTCGCCGGCGCTTCGGCTTCGTGTGCGTGCGCGGCCGCGGATTTGCTCGGGACTCCGCGGGGCACCTTGGGACCCTGCAACAGCATGGTGGCCAGCACGGGCACCAGCGTGCTCGACAACACATAGGATCCAATCATGGAGAAGCCGACCGCCAGCGACAGGGGCACGAACAGCGAGCGTACCGGTTCCTCCATGATGAAGGCGGGAATGAACACCGACAGGATGCACAG
>JBMFUH010000695.1:0-4260 GCA_049966735.1 Isosphaeraceae bacterium | reverse complement strand
CGTGGGCGGATGGAGTCACCGGGCACCTTCACGAGTACCGGCGTGAAGGTGAATGGAGGTTCTGGAACGCGTTTGACAATCGGAGCTACAAGAACGGCACTCGTTTCCAGGATAAGTGGTGGCCGTTTGAGGAGCAGCCGTACTGGGCCGACGGGCTTTTTCAACTTGCCTACATCCTGGACGATGCCAGGCTCAAGGGAATTGCCAGGGAACTGGTGGATCGTTGTCTCGCCGGGCAGTCTTCCGACGGATACATGGGTGGCTGGCCGGAGAAACCGTACAGCAACGAGGGGGATCTCTATACTCAGAGTCTCCTGTTCAAGGCTCTGGTCTCCTACCAGAGGGCGACGAACGATCCTCGCATCGTTCCGGCCCTGCAAAGAGCACTCCGACATATCAAGCGCCATTGCCCTCCGGTGCTCGACAATTCCATCTCCCCTGCCTGGAAAGGCGGATCGTACGGCTGGCCGTCCGCCTGCCACATCATCCGCTCCATCCTCTGGGTCTACTCAAAAACGAACGATCCGGAGTTGATGGAACTGACGCGGGCAATCCATGACGCCGGCCAGGTCCATCCGGGACACTTTTCCACGATCCAGGTCCGCGGGCTCTTGACCGCGGCCGACCCCGTGGCGGGGATGCATGGCGTGGATACGACGGAACTGCTGGAGATTCCCGCGCTCTATTCCCTGTTCAGCGGGAACGCGGATGATTTGCGGGCGAGCATTCGAGGCATCGCCAAGGTGCATGAGCTGCACGGGCAGATTCACGGTGGGCCCGTGTCGGACGAGCAACTCGCGCAACCGAACGGAGCCGTGGTCTGGACCGAGATGTGCGATCAGGCAACGTGGAGCGTCACCCAGGAAACGCTGCTGGCCATCACCGGTCAGGTTCAGTACGCCGATGCCGTGGAGCGAATCGTGTTCAACGTCTTTCCAGGTTCCACCAGACCGGACGGCAAGGCGGCCCAGTACTTCACCGCTCCCAATCTCGTCGCCTGCACACGAACGTCATGCCAGCGAGGGACCACACCCCGGCAGAGGCATCTCTTCTGCCCGGACGCCGATCCCGACTGCCTCTGCTGCATCGGCGAGGCCAACAGGGTCTATCCCAACTATGTCGCCAGCGCGATGTGGCTCTCCACGCCCGATCGGGGACTGGTCGCGGCCTGCTTTGGTCCCTGCACCGTGACCGCGGAGGCGGGCAGCGAAGGGAAGCAGGTCACGATCGCGGAAGAGACCGGCTATCCCTTTGACGAGAGAATTCGGTTTGTGATCAAGGGGCCCCATGCGCTGGCATTTCCGTTCTCGCTACGGATTCCCGGATGGTGCGAGAATCCTAGTCTCACGGTCAACGGCGCGCGAGCCCCGGCGCGCGGGGGCGGCATGGCGCGCATCGACAGGCTCTGGCGCCCCGGCGACACGGTGGAGCTGGTTCTGCCGATGAAGGTGGTGTTGACAGCCAGGAGCAGGGGGGCCGTGGCCGTCGAACGCGGCCCGCTGGTGTACGCTTTGAAGATCGTTCATGTTTGGAAAAGGCTCCGGGAGAGGTTCCCGGACTTTCCCGACTGGGAATGCCGCCCGGGCTCGTCCTGGAACTACGCGCTCTGCCTCGCTCTGGGAAAAGGCCCCACCCCCACAGCGCCGGCCGTGCTCGCGCAGGATCCTCCGGCCAGTTCGTACTTCACGGTCACGCACCCCCGACGGTCCGGAGACGCTTCTCCCTGGGAATCTTCCCCCATTGAACTGACCTGCAAGGCAAGGAGGGTGAAAGGCTGGGAATTACTCGAAAAGGAAGTCACTCCGGATGTGCCCCCAAGTCCCGTGACCACGGACAGTCCGGAGCAACTGATTACCCTGGTCCCCTACGGCTGTACGCGCATCCGGATCACCCATTTCCCCGTGGCGGATAAAGGCGCTCACGACTCTGGACGGTGAGGGAGAAGTTGATCAAGGTCGGCGCGAAGGTGGTTCCAGCTTTTACGAACGGATGAGTCATTCGGAGGTATCATGCGCGGCAGTTCATTGGCACTGGTTGGCTTGAGCTTGATGCTGGCGAGCGCTTCGGTTGTTCGTGCTGGTGACGACACCGGCTTCGTCTCGTTGTTCGATGGCAAGACGCTCGGTGGCTGGACGGTCAAGTGTCTGCCGAAGGACCGCGGACTCGCCAGGACGGCTTGGTCGGTCGAACGAGGCACGATCCTGGCCAACACGATCGGGCACAAAGACCATTTCTACATCATGCTCGTGTCGGACAAGGAATACAGTGATTTCGTGCTCCGGTTGCGCGTGCGAATCCGACGCGGGGTGACGGGCAATAGCGGCATCCAGTTTCGGAGCAATTACGGCCCCCAGACCGGCTGGATGGAAGGTCCACAGATCGATATCGACCCCACCAATCCGCGGGGAACAACGGGCAAGTTGTGGAACGAGGGGCCGGGCGAGCATCGCTGGCTCTCAAACAAGCTGGTGCCAGAGGCGAGGTTCGTCTTCGCTGACGAAGGCAAGGGCTGGAACGACCTGGAAATCACGGCCAGAGGGACCCGGATCAGGTCGGTGCTCAACGGAGTTACCGTCGTCGACTACGATGGCGCAGGCGTGCTCGACGATGCGGTCCACAAGCAGCGAGGAGTCGGCCTCCGTGGCTCCATCGGGCTTCAGATCCACATGAACGACGAACTGGAACTACGATTCAAGGATTTGCGAATCAAGGAGTTGTCGCCTCCGGCATCCTACATCGACCTGGCACACGTTTCCCAGCGGGACAACTGGGTCCATCACCCCGTCCTCGGTGATCCTTCCTGGGATTCTTTCCGCCGCATTCCCGGAAACCCGGTCCGCCGGGGTCGCTCCCCCTACGAGTGGCCGGTCAACGGGTGCTTCTTCGAGGACCCGGTTGGCGGTGACTGGTTTCTCTTCATCGGACTTTATCGGCAAGGCTACGCCACTCCGGTGGGAGGGCCGCCCCCCATCTGTGTCCTCGAGCGCTCGCGAGATCGCGGTAAGACTTGGGAGGATCTGGGCCCGATCTTCCCCAAGGAGGGCATCCGCTTCGACGGGGTGAGTTTTCCGGTCACACACGCGCCGGACGTGAGCGTGATCTACGCGGACGGGAAATATCACATGGCTTTCGATTGGGCCACCTCGAACTCGACCTGGGAGAATGCCTTCAGCCCCAAGGGGGGGGCCGATGGAGCGGATGGAGGCGCCGGACATGCCGTCAGCGATCGCCCGGAGGGCCCATGGGTCCCTGGCGCGCGCCCGTTCTTCCTCAACAGCCGGCTGTGGCGAACGCCGATTCTGGGCAAGTACCGGCGCTTCTACGGCACGACGCTTTCGCGTCGTCGAGGTGACTGGCTGATCCTTGTTCTGACCGATAGCGCCGAGTTCCATTCCTGGGGACTGGTCTGTGCGACGGCGAAAGACCCTGGCGGGCCCTGGTCGTCGTTGCGTCCGCTCTTGCACACGGAGGACGACCGCTACCACCCGCCGATCTGTGAGTTCTTCCCCGCGTTTGTCCACGAAGGGTTTGTTTACGCGCCCGCCACGTCGGTGGCCGGGAACCGGAATTACCAGGCCGTGTTTCGCGCGCCCTTGGAGCGTGCCCACGAGGCCGAGGCCTGGGAGCTGTGGCAGGATGGATCTGCCTGGCATGCTGAGGACGTCGAACACGAACACCATGGCATCTGGGGCCAGACCTTCGCCGGCGGGGTTCGCGATGGGACGCTGCGGGTCATGTTCCCGAGCCGCGACTCCAAGGGAATGGGTACGATTAACCTGGCCGAACGCCCCTGGGCTCAACCTTATCGCGAGCAGGGGTTCGTCGTCTCCGCCCACGCGGCCCCGCAGTTGGCCCTGCTGCGGACAGGGTACCGCGATTTCGCGCTGGCGGCGGATTTGCACTTCCGCGGCGATGTCTCGATCCTCTGGGCGCACCGGGCACCGCTGGGCCCAGACATCATCAGTGCCGGAGCGGGACCGAGCCGGCGCGCCCTTGCCAGTTGCCGTCGACTTCACTTCCGCGGCAAGACCTGGGAAATCCTGGACCTGGCTCGGGATGGAAAGAGCACTCGGCTCGCGTCCGGCGCGTTGCCCCCGGGTCAGAAGCTGGCGGTCGGTCTGGAGCACTTGTCGGATGGAACGCTCACGGTCTCTGTCAACGGGAATGCCTGGAAAGGGAGCCTGCCGGTGGTGTCAGGCGCCCTCGGCTTCTGGCTCGGGCCCGGATCACACCTGGAGGTCGACTCGCTCAGAATCCGAG
>JBMFUH010000694.1:0-4262 GCA_049966735.1 Isosphaeraceae bacterium | reverse complement strand
TCACATCGTTGCAGTAGGGAGATACACCATGCGTGCCACCGACGGTCTTCAGACTACCATCACCAACAGCCCCGTCAACAGTGACGGCCAGGAACGAACTGGCGTGCGACGCGTTGCATGACGGGTTCGAGTCGCTCCTGTTCATCGATTCGGACGTCGGGTTCAACCCTCGCGACGCGCTGCGCCTCCTCGCTCGGCCGGAACCGGTCATCGCCGGGGTCTACGCCAAGAAGGGCTCCCGCGCGATGGCCAGCATCTTCGCGGAGGGCGTCTCCGAGATCCGGTTCGGCCATAGTGCCTTCGGCCTGTACCCGCTCAGGTACGCGGCAGCCGGTTTCCTGCGGATTCGTGGGGCGGTCCTATTGAAAATGATCGCGGAGTTGCGGGTCCCCTCTACAAGACGAAAGATGGAGGGCGGAAGAAGAACGGAAATAGGCGCGGGCGCCGAAAGGGACCAGAATCAGACTACACCAAACGAGCCTTCACGATCATCGTGAGCGAGGCGGTGATCTTCCGCGGCGGGAATTCTTGAGCCCGCGAGTTCAGCGATGTGGGCAAGGTAGTGCGGCCATTCTCACGTCCCCAGCCACTCGCCAGGGCGATAGCTCGCTATCCCGCTCAAGACACGCTGATCTCGTTGGCCCAGATCGGCAAGCCGACAGACTCCATCACGGCGTGCTGGGCCAGTTGCTTCACGTAGTAGGTGTGCGAGTGTCCCCGCAGAACCAAGCCCTGTTCGCGGAAAAGAATGTGAAAATCATGCACACGGCCGCCTAGTCGACACTTGATGCTGTCTTCGAGCCAGGCGAGACCTTCGGAAGTCAGGAACTCTGTCTCAACTTGCTTGTTCATGATGATGTTCCGGCGGTCGCTCAACGTCGGCTCGGTTGCTTCCGTTAGCTGCCTTGCTCCTAACGGCTGGTTCTGATCTGGCGCGACTGCTTCTGCAATCTTCGCCACATCAACGCACCTTCATACCAGGAACTTTCATCCCTGGGGAAAGGTAGCTGGCACCTTCGTGCCAGCCGTCCCTTCGGCCAAGCCGGATGGCAGAAGCAGGTTACGAAATGCTTGCGTTTGGGGTCGATCTATCGGCCCAGTGGCCGACCGCGGAAATTTAGCCGGGCTGGCGAAGGGAGAATCAGTTCAGCAGGTAAATTACCGACTGTTCCCAAGATCGGGCCCGTCTTGCTTTCCGTCCCCAAATCACGACTTTTGCATTGGTGGAAATCATCGAAACACCTGTCGCTCCATGAATTTGGCGTCGGCCCAGGCCATGACTCGTCCATCCAGGGTAATCTCCGCCTGGAGACAGTACAGCGGTGGGTGAAAGTAGAGAACCCAGGCCCGTATTTCCAGGGTCGAATGACACGAAACAGGCTCCACGAAGCGAACGTGAAGGTCCCCCGTGACTGCCTGAATTCCACGATGAAACAGGCAGTGCGTCATTGCGGCATCCAACAACGAGGCTATGACACCTCCGTGAAGGATGTCGTCATAGCCTTGAAGTTCGGTGCGCGCCTTGAATCTTGTTCTGACGGAGCCGTCGCCAGCGGGCTGGAAAGACAGGCTCAGCGACTTTGGGTTCAGGTTTCCGCAAAGCAAGCACCGGCTGTGACCATGGCGAGCGCTGAGGGTTCCGGGGTTCTCAGTGGTCACAGATATTCTCACCTCTCTGCAGTGTTCCTGCTAAGAAATCGGCCACCAGCTTTTCCGGAGTTTCAGCGGGAGCTCCCACCAACACCTCAATGCCGTGTTCGGAAAACAGTCCTTGAGCGCGTTGCCCCAGGCCACCGGCAATAATCATGGTCGCGCCCCGCTCGGCCAGCCAAGGAGGCAACAGGCCGGGCTGATGCGGCGGGGACTTGATGTCCTCCCGCTTTACGATTCTTTTCTGAGCGGGGTCCACGTCGACGAGGGCGAAACGCTCACAGTGGCCGAAATGCATTGCAAGTGTTCCATTCGCCAGGGGAATCGCGATTCTCATGGGTTTGGCCTCCTCATGTCACAGGGGTCGGTTGTTGTCTCAGCACTCTTGGTCTCGGTCAAAACCGCAATCTGGTTGAGAATGTGCAGCATGGTCGCCGCCGTGAGAGTCGTGGAGTAGTGATGCACAAAAGCTTGGCCGAGGTCGCAGGCTTCCGCAATCTTGAAATCCATGGGGATGGAACCCAGAAACGGCACACCCATTCCCTCGGCAATGCGCTTTCCTCCGCCGGAAAGCAGGATTGGAGTGACCTCGCCGCACTTCGGACAGGTGAACCCGCTCATGTTCTCCACCACGCCGAGCACCGGGACATGGAGCTTGTGGCAAAACGTGATGGACTTGCGTACGTCCACGGCGGCCACCTTCTGCGGCGTGGTCACGATTACCGCCCCGTCCAAGCTGCCAATCTGTTGGCAGACTGAAAGCGGTTCATCCCCGGTTCCTGGGGGGGAATCGATGATCAGGTAGTCCAGGTCTCCCCAAACGACATCCTTCAAGAACTGCCTGATCACGTTGTTTTTCATTGGTCCACGCCAGATCACGGCATCGTCCTGGTTCCGCAGCAGAAACCCCAAGGACATGACCTTCATGTCACCCACTGTGATGGGAAGCAAGCCATCGTCGCTGCCACGAGGTTTTATGTTTTCGAGATCCAGCATCGTTGGAATGCTGGGACCGTGGATATCGGCGTCAAGCAGTCCAACGCGCTTTCTTGACATCATCAAAGCCGTGGCGAGGTTCACGGCCACCGTGCTCTTACCAACGCCGCCTTTGCCCGACAGCACGACAATTTTGCGTCGGATGCGGCATAGCCTGGACTGGAGTCTTCGGTCGTCGTCGCAAGCCTCATCGCCGTCGCTGTTCTTGTGCTTGAAGCTGGAGTAATCCTTGCCTCCACGGGTACCACAAGCCGGCTGGTCGCTGCGCGATTGCGTTGAAGGCCCGTGACGGTTCAGATAGTCCTCGCACGCCGCCTTCAGACCATTCGCGGCCAGAAGCGCGCAATGCTCAGTCTCGGGAGGAAGGCCGCCGAATGCGTCCAGGATGTCTTGTTGCCGCAAAGCGGCTGCATCCTCGACGCGTTTGCCTTCAGCCAGAGTGGCCGCCATGCTCCCACAAGCGAGGGAAGAGCCACACCCATCCGTAGTGAAAGAGACCTGGTGCACTGTATCGCCTGGCGCGATCAACCAGAACTCCATGGTGTCCCCGCAGGGACCGGTGACGCGACTGTGGCCATCGAATTCCGGGAGTGGACCGTAATTTCGGGGGTTGGTCGCGTGATCGCGCGCCAAGGCGGAAAAACCTTCATGGTCGATGCATGCCATGCTTTGATTGACTCCTATATTCCCAGTTGGTTCCAGGTTCTTTGAATGTCCTCGGCGGAGGGGGCCGCGGTCTCCACGACGGCTCTCTCCCGCACCTGAGCTTGAGTCACGGCGCGGTCATACCGGATCCGGCCCGCGATCCGTGCACCCACCTGGCGAGCCCGGTTCTCAATGCGGTCGGTCAGCTCAGGGTTGAGGTCCCATTTGTTGACACAGATCGCGGTGGGAATGTTGAAATGCCGAGTCAGGGAAAGAACCCTGTCCAGATCGTGTTCCCCGCAAACTGTCGGCTCCGTGACGACCAGCACCCGCGTCGCGCCGGTCATCGAGGCAATGACCGGACAGCCGATCCCCGGCGGGCCATCCACGATGATCAGGGAACGGTCCTCTTGTTCGGCGATACGGCGGGCTTCCCGGCGCACCGTGTAGACCAGTTTGCCAGAGTTCTCGGCTGCCAGGCCCAACCGGGCGTGAACCATCGGGCCGCACCGTGTGCTGGAAACCATCCATTCGCCACACGTCCTCTCGGGAAAATCGATGGCTTGCCAGGGACAGAACCGCACGCACACGCCACACCCTTCACAGGCGACAGGGTCGATGGAATACGTGGGGGCAACCCCGGCGCTTTCGGTCCTTCTCACCGCGCCGAACCGGCACTGAAGCAGACAAAGGCCACAGCCGGCGCAGTCATCTTGACGGATGACCGCCTCATGCCCCGCGCGGAACTCGTGGCGTTCGTTGATCCGAGGCGCAAGGACCAGGTGCAGGTCCGCCGCGTCAACGTCGCAATCGGCGATGACCGGTCGCTCGGCCAGCACGGCGAACGATGCCGTGAGACTGGTCTTGCCCGTACCACCCTTGCCGCTGATAACAACAAGCTCCTTCATGCGTCTCAATCCTTGTCGGTTCTCAACAGCGCTCTTCTCGGGCCCATCATTCTCGTGCGAACT
>JBMFUH010000693.1:0-4272 GCA_049966735.1 Isosphaeraceae bacterium | reverse complement strand
GGCCAGCGCGCGATCAGCGGCACGCGGATGCCGCCGTCGTGGAGGTCGCGCTTCATGCCGCGCAGGGGGCCGTTGCTGTCGTTGAAGTTGGGATTGCAGCCCCCCTCGCCGTGCGGGCCGTTGTCGCTGGCGAAGAAAACGATCGTCTTCTCATCGAGTCCAAGCTCCTTGAGCTTGGCCAGGAGCCGGCCGACGTACGAATCAAGCCGCGTGATCATGGCCGCATGTCCTTTCTGCGGCTCGGGCCAATCCAGCTTCGCATACTCGCCCAGCGACGGCACTTCCATCCCCTTGTTGCCGGCCTCGTCGTTGGCGTGGGGAAGGGTCGACGCGAAGTAGAGGAAGAAAGGACGGTCCTGGTTGCGCTCGATGAACTTGAGCGCTTCGTCGGCAAACAGGTCCGGCGCGTACTGGCCGCGCCGGACGGCCACTCCGGCCCCATCCTCGCGCGGTTGGGAGACCTTGTTGCCCGGCAGCGGCACCCGCTCGACGTTGTGGAAGAGAAACTCAGGGTAAAAGTTGTGGGCATGGCGCTGGCAGAGGTAGCCGAAGAAGTCATCGAAGCCCTGCTCATTGGGCACGCCGGTCGAACCGGGCCCGCCCAGACCCCATTTGCCGCAAAGCGCGGTGGCATAACCGGCCTGATGCAAGAGCCGGGCCACGGTGACCGTGCCCGCCCGCAAGGGCTGCTGGCCCATGGGCTTCACCTCTACGTTGTTGCGCACCTGGGCATGACCGGTGTGCAGGCCGCTCATCAGCACGCACCGCGACGGCGCGCAGACCGTGCTGCCGGCATAGTGATCGGTGAAACGGATCCCTTCGGCCGCCATCTGGTCGATCACGGGCGTCTTGATCCGTTTCTGGCCGTAGCAACCCAGGTCGCCGTAGCCCAGGTCGTCGGCGAGAATGAAAACGATGTTCGGCCTGGCGGGCTTGTTTTCCGCGGATTGCGCCGCGGCCAACGGAGCCGACAACAGGGTGACGAGGGTGACGATGGCGAGTCGTGCTTTCATGGCAGGGTTCTTCTCCCGGCTATAGCCTCTCAGGGCGACAACGCTGTCAAGTCCACGTATTATCCACCTGAGACGCAAGAAAGTCTCCCCATGAACACCCGGTTCCGGGGGAAGACCTTCGCTTGACTTGAGCCAGGCTCCGAGGTCTTCAGTGGCGGGGAATCATCTCGAGAACAAGGGTATTCTGCGAAACAAAGCCAATTCTTGATGCAACATATCATGGATGGGCCGACTTCGGCGTGTGCGCATGGCCGTGTGCATTCACGATATAGGGGCAGAGGGGGCGATCACACAGCGGCCAATCCGGCAAAACAAAGCCAACTGGAACGCACCTCAGTCGGTTGCAGGAGATTAGCCTTGATTCAGTGGTGGGAAAAGACGACGGCAGCGACGGGGTGGGCCCTCTGGCGGAGCGGGGGCGCTCATCATCATGGTTGAAGGTCCAGGGGAGCCGCTTTGTCCTGGGGCCGTGTCCGGGTCTTGGGAAATTGAACCAGCGTCTTGCCCGGAGCGACCGCCGCGCGCTAATGATATAAGAGGTCGCGCGCGGGAGGCTCTGGGGCGCTCGGGATGTTCGCTTGCCGGAGTTGATCTCGCGCTGGCCTTGGCTGGGGCCGCGCCCGGGCAAGCGCCGTCCGGCGGCTCTTCGACCGTCAATTCATGAGGAGGAAAACCGTGGCCGAACCTGCATCGCCCGCTCCGGACCTACAACAAAAGTATCGCCAATTCCTTGACTTGCTGCCCCTCACCATCGCGCTGGCGGGCCTTCCCACCAGCGAGGGCCGGCTCTTCGGTGAAGATCAGATCGAGGGCCGCGCCATGACGATCAAGATGGCCTATCGCGCGGCGCGCAACGTCGCGAAGGAATGCCTGGGCGGATCGTAAGACCGATGCCGGTAAGGTGTCACGGCGTTGACTGATTCTCGCTCTCGGGTCTATTCGCCAGAGCGGGGTAAACCGATAAGTATCGCGTGACGAGCATGGCCCCGGCGCCTCTGGGACGGGTGAGTGCTCGACATGCCTTATGTTCCGGAATCCCCACGCGAAAGGCCCACTCCGAGATGATCATGTCGCAGCAATCGTTCGCACGACCGCGCCGGGTTCGCGCCGCCCTGATCGGCCTTGGTCTGGACTCCGTTGACAACCAAAAGCGGCTCACTCGCGGCAACCAGTCGCTGGTGCTCGGCGGATCTGCCCAGACCCACGACGAGCTTCGAGAAACCGTTCTGCGGATGGAGCTGGAGCTCGATCGACAGGGACAGCGGCTGGGTGACCTCGATCCCGTCGAGTTGGCCGAGCTGGCCTGGCGGATCGACTCACCAGAGCTGCATGAGATCGCCCTGCGGCTCGAGGCGGGACTGCAAGAGCAAGGACGCTCATTCGAGGAGCTTTCTGCCGAGGAACTCACCGCGATTCTGGACCCGGGACGCGTCGAGGCGCCGCGCTAGCCGCACGATGCGCTCGCAACCGCCCCGGCGGATCGAGGCGGAGGAACGACCAATCTGGCCCTGGCCTGGTGAATGACCATCCGCGGTGACCATGGTTCTCCGGAACCCGATCGCCGCGGATGGTCGTTTGCCTTGCGCCCGCGGTGTTCCCAATAAAATCCGCTCAGGGCACGAATCCTGAAACGACAGGGCATGTTGTGGAGTAACAGAAGTTGACCGACGCCTCGTCGGCCGCCTGCGGGACGGACGGGCAGATTTGACCATGACAATGGACGACCCGGGGCTGGTCGAGGCGATCCGAGCCGGAGATCCCCAGGCAACCCGCCTGCTGGTCGAGCGGTTTCACGGAATCGTCTTCGGCCTTTGCTTGCGGATGCTCAATCACCGGCAGGACGCGGAGGACGTCACTCAGGAGACGTTCCTCCGCGCCTTGCGGGCCATCTTCGGCTTCGATTCGACGCGCCCGATCCGTCCCTGGCTGCTGGAGATCGCGGCCAACCGCTGCCGTACGGCACTGGCGTCCAGAAAGCGCCGGCCCGCCTTGGCACCGGTCTCCGCGGCCGAGGAGCAGGTCGACCCGCGGCCGGGTTTGCGCGACCCGGACGATCTGGCTGGCGAGTTGACGTGGGCGATCAACCAGCTTCGTCCCGAGTACCGGCTGGTCTTCCTTCTTTTTCACGAGCAGAGCCTGTCGTATGAAGAAATCGCCCGGAGCGTTGATCGGCCGGTGGGAACCGTCAAGACCTGGATCCATCGCGCCCGGGCCGAGCTGGCCGAGCACCTTGCCCGACGCGGCGTCAGTTGCTGAGAGGCTTTTGCACATGACAGGCGGTTTCCATCCCGCCCGGCAGAAGCGCGACGTGCGACGGAGGGTCAATCTGCCATGAACTGCCAGGAATTCGACGAGATCTGGAACGAGTTGCTCGACGCCGAAACGGCGGCGCGCTCTCGGGATGACCTCGCGGATGCCGTGTCGCGCGCGGCCCTGCTCGGCCGCGCGGAGGCCGCCCGCCGCCATGCTCGCTCCTGCCCTCGGTGCCGTGAGATCGGAGCCAGAAACGAGACCTTGCGGCGGGCCCTTCAATCCTGGGCGCGGCGGCCGGTCGTCAGCCCCGCGCCGGAGCTGATTGATCGGATCGTTTCTTCCGCGCGTCGTCCGTCGTGGTCAAAAACCCCTTTGCGGGGCGCGATTCCCCTGGCGGCCGCGCTGGCCGTGGCGGCAAGCCTGTTCCTGGCGTTCGGTCCAATCCAATGGCAGGCCGAGCATCCGCGGGGCGGTCCCGCGGCGGAGCGAAACGAGGGAACCCAGGGCGGGGCAGCGGGCCAGCCAGTGCGGCAAGCCGACGCCCGGTTTCTGAGCAACGCCCTATCCCGTGCGACCGAGGCCACCTGGGACCTGGCTCGCACCACCTCCGGACCTGCCGCCAGGCTCGGCCGCCAGGTTCTCGAAGCCGCGACCCAGAGCGATCGACAGGCAAGACCGACACCGGCCGCAGTTGCTGACGAAGAGAGTAAATCTGCCCTGGCGGCAATTCCCTCGTTGCTGCCAGACCTTCCCGCATCTCCGCCGGGCGCGGCCCTGCTGCAAGACGTGGGAGACGGTCTGGCGGCGAGCGTTCGCCCTCTTTCCGCCACGGCTCGGCAGGCCTTCGAGTTCCTCCGTCCCCCGTTTTTCGGCAAGGCCGGCAACCCGGCCGCCTCATCCGCGCCCAAGGGAGCCTGAGATGTTTCCCAGCAGCGATGGCCGCAATCAGAAAAAGCCGCTTCTTCGCCTGTCGACTCGACCGATCATTCTGCTGATCCTGGCGCTC
>JBMFUH010000692.1:0-4273 GCA_049966735.1 Isosphaeraceae bacterium | reverse complement strand
AGCGCGGCCGAGCCGCAACCGAAAGACGATGAAGGGCCACGGATTGAACACGGATAAGGTGCGTGATTGCCATCATGGCTCCGCACGCTGGATCACCCGTGGCTGCAACCCCAGAGCTTGCCACGGAATCGCTTGCGAAATCGTGTCCGGCGTACAAGATTCTCGAAGTTAGTAGTACAGTAGACTGGCTTCATGGACCACGATCAAAGCTACAAGCTCCTGTTCACGCACCGCGAAATGGTGATCGACCTGCTCCGCGGGTTTGTCCGACAGGATTGGGTCGAGAAGCTCGACTTCTCGAGCCTGGAAAAACTCAACAGCAGTTATGTGACCCGTGATCTTCGGGAACGCGAGGGCGACGTGGTCTGGCGGGTACGGTTTCAAGACCAATGGCTCTATGTCTATCTGCTGATCGAGTTCCAGTCGACGGTCGACCGCTTCATGGCGCTGCAACTCCTGGTTTACGTGGGCCTGCTTTATCAAGAGCTTGTACAGACGAAGCAGGTTGCCGGCGACGGCCTGCTTCCCCCGGTTTTGCCCTTGGTTCTCTATAACGGCGACCGCCCCTGGAATGCACCCGAGGATGTCAGCGGGTTGATTGCCTCGGTACCAGGAGATCTGGACCGTTACCGCCCGAGGTTGAGGTACTTGCTGCTGGACGAAGGACGTTATGCCGAGAGCGAACTCGCAACGCTGAGTAACCTGGTTGCCGCGCTGTTCCGGCTGGAGAACAGCCGGACGCTGGACGACGTGCGGCAAGTGCTGGACGCGCTGGCACAATGGTTGAATGCGCCAGAACAGGCATCGCTGCACAACGCGTTCACGGTTTGGATGAACAAGGTCTTGTTGCCCAGACGGATGCCCGGAGTAGAATTCATCGGTCCGAACGACTTGCAGGAGGTACGAAGCATGCTTGCTAATCGCGTGGCCGAATGGACCGAACAATGGAAGCAGGACGGCCTGCATCAGGGCTTGCATCAGGGCTTGCAGCAGGGTCGACAGGAAGCGGGAGCCGAGTTGCTTCTTCGGCTCTTGGAGCATCGGTTCGCCCCGTTAGAGGAAGCCCAGCGAGCCAGGATACAATCGGCTGATCTGGAAACCATCCACCGCTGGGCTGACCGCCTCTTGACGGCTCAATCCGTGGATGAGGTCATTGCGACACCATGACTCCTAACCGTCGTCATTTTCTCGAATCCGCCGCGACCACTGCGGCGCTGGCCAGCGGAACGGCCCGGGCCGCGCTCCAGCAGGGTTCCACGTTGTCCCCGGGGAAGCGTCCTCGCGTGGCGGCGTTGGCAAGCGTCTACTTCTACCTGTCGCATGCCTATCACATCGTCGGCCGCTTTCTCGACGGCTTCCCCGTTTACCCGAACGACGGTGCCCCGGCTGCCTGGAGCGACGTCCACCATCAGCCCCCCTTCGAGATCGCCAGCCTGTTCATCGAGCAGACGCCCGAGCCATCCGACCTGGGCCGAGCCAAGGCCGCCCGGCATGGCGTTCGCCTGAGTCCGACCATCGCCGACGCCCTCACTCTGGGCACGGGCAAGCTTGCCGTCGATGCCGTGCTGCTCATCGCCGAGCACGGTGATTACCCCCTCAACGACAGGCTCCAGAAGCTCTATCCCCGCGGTCGATTCTTCCGCCAGGTGCTCGACGTCTGCCGCGCCTCGGGCCGGAGCGTCCCGGTCTTCATCGACAAGCACCTGAGCTACAGCCGGACCGAGGCCCAGCAGATGGTCGACCAGGCCCGAGCCCTGAAGGTCCCCTTGATGGCCGGCTCCAGCTTGCCGGTCACCTGGCGTCTGCCTCCCCTGGAGATTCCCCTGGGCCGCAGCTTCCAGGAGGTGCTTGTCGCCTCGCGGGGCAATCTGGAGATCTTCGGCTTCCACGCGCTTGAGACCCTCCAGTGCATGGCCGAGCGGCGGGACCGCAAAGGAAAACCACAGGGGGTCAAATCCGTGACCTGCCTCGAGGGGGACGCGGTCTGGAACGCGGCGTCCCAAGGGGTCTGGTCGTGGGACCTGCTGCACCACGCCCTGGGCCGCAGCTATACGGTCAATCCCGGCGACGTGAAGCAGAACACCCGCGACTTTTCGCCTCCGGCCGTTCGCGACGCCGCCACCATCCTGCGCCATCCCGTTGCCTTCGTGGCCGAATACGCCGACGGCCTTCGCGGCACGGCGCTCATCTTGAACGGTCACGTCGACGACACGACCGTTGCCGTCCGCCTGAACGACGCGGCCGGTCGGCCCACCGTCGTCTCGACGTTGATGTACCTTCCCGCTCCTCCCGGCGCCAGCTTCTTCAACCCGCTGGTCTTGCGCATCGAAGACTTCTTCCGAACCGGCATGCCTCCCTACCCCGTCGAACGAACGCTCCTCACCGGCGGCATCCTCGACGCCGCACTCCAGAGCCGGATCGAGCAACACCGACCGGTCGCCACGCCCGAGCTTGCGACCATCGACTACACACCGCCGGACGATTCGGGATTCATCCGCAGCCCGCTGGCCAGTCCCGCTCCCAACCGGCCGTGAGAGGAGAACGGAGGCGTGCACAGGGGAATCGTGCCACCCAGCCTCCTGACTAGCGTAGGATCCAGCGCGGGCTCGCATGTCTCCGAGGCGCCGTAAGTCGCAACGAGGCGGCACTCTTCCCCTTCAGGTCTCCTGTGGCATGCTCGAGCACTCAGACTCGCGCTCCGCTGGCCCTCTGCCTGGAGCCATCGCGCTTCCAGGTATTCATGCCGCATGAGGGCGGTCAGGCAGGTATGGCGCCGCGAGAAACTCTTCATCAGCTTTACTTTGACGCTGGCCCGTCTACCATTATTGTAACTGAGCGAGCCGTACGCGAGGCTGTTCAGAGGGGGCTAGGGCGATCCTGCCGTGCGAGGCGTTGCACGTGCAGGGCTTTCTTTTGCGCAGCTCTTTCCAGAACTTAGCGTTGCCTTTCGCCGGAAGTGAAATGGCTCTCCCTACGCTGGCTCCCCAGTCCGTATCGCGGCCCATGTCTTGTGCAAAATTTCATGTGTGGATCATTTCGTGCTGAGGTGGTTTGCCAGTGAGCTCGAGACGGATTCTTGGTTGGAACTGACATCAATGAAGATACTCACCGTTCGCTTCGTCTGGCCAATCGTGCCCATGTTGGGACTGGCCGGGGGAGCGCTGGGGCAGGAGTACATGCGTCCCAACGATCAAGAGGGGATTGGCGCGGAAAGGATGATAGGGCGCGGCACCAGTCCCGGCGAACATCTGGAGCCAGTCGCTCCCTATCAGCCGACCAGGGCCGCCACGTACGTCATCGCGCCCAGACCGACGTACGTCATCGCGCCCAGACCAAGGCCGACTCTCCCCACTCGGATTGCGGTGAATCGGTCTGCGAGCATTCCCAAGCCGGCCGAGACGGCACCGGCCCTGGTCGAGTTGATCTTGCCCGCTTTGGCCCGCGAGAATCCGTACGCGGTCTATCACCGAGGATGGATCAACAGTCACTGGAATGTGAGCACCCGGAGGAGGGAAGTCGCACAGTCGTCGAGTTCTTCGGGTTTTCTGTTCAAGTTCGGCATGGACATCATTTCACCTTCAGGGTCAAGGGATCAGGGCCCAGCGAACCGGGCCTGAAGTTCGCGAAATCCTCGAAGGCGGATAAGGTCCCGGCGCGCCGGGAGTAGAACGGAATGAATTCCGTTCCACACCTACGGTCGGGCTCGCCGCGGCGTCTGGGCCGTGGTCTCTTGCGAGTCGGCCGTGTAAGATCAAGGGAGATCGTTGCCGATCTCGAACCTCGGCCACTGTTTCCCAACCGCATTGATTTCGGAAGACCCGCCATGCCCGCGACAGCCACAACTCCCGTTTCTTCCGAGCTGGCCGCTCGGCTGCTGGCCGACCTGACGGCCATTGTCGGCGCCGAGAATGTGCTGCACCATCGCGACGAGGTGCTCGTTTATGAGTGCGACGGGTATTTGATCAGCAAGAACGTGCCCGATGTGGTCGTCTTCCCGACAAGCACCGAGCACGTCGTCGAGCTGGTGAAGTTGTGCAACCGCTACGACGTGCCGTTCGTGGCGCGAGGGGCCGGGACCAGCTTGACCGGCGGGACGATGGCCGTCGGCGGCGGGGTGATGATCTGTCTGACGCGGATGAAGCGGATTCTTGAGATCAACACTCGGGACCGCTATTGCGTCGTCGAGCCGGGCGTCGTCAACATCTGGCTCACCCGCGCGCTGGCGGGGCAGGGGTTTCATTATGCTCCCGACCCCTCCAGCCAGACGGCCTGC
>JBMFUH010000691.1:0-4273 GCA_049966735.1 Isosphaeraceae bacterium | reverse complement strand
CGAGACCGGCGACGCCATTTTCGCGCTCTCGCAGATGGCCCGCTATTCCGGCGACCGCTCGCGCGACTTGCACGATTCCCTGCGGGCCAGAGTCCTGGCCCGGCTGGAACAGCTTGGCGCCGACGAGCCGGTGCTTTTGCCTGTCCGCGAGTACCACGAGCTGGAAGCCGCGCAGGAGGACTTGGCGATGGGCGATGCGCTGCCGATCGGATTGCGGCTGCGGGAGGAGACCGATTGAGTCCAGGGGAGAGAGAGCCATGATCTAACGCGATGCAACCGGCTATGGCTATTTCAACGGTCTTGGGCCTGCGGGGAGGAGATGCATGGCCGATCAGCGCATCTCGATTGCAAGGGTCATGATGATCATCGCCCTGGTCGCGGCGAACTGCGCCCTGCTGCGCGAGGTGAGCTGGGATTTTCTTCCTTATCCCACGATCTGGTCCGGCCTGGGAATCCTGAATTTCCTGATCCTCTGGAAACTCATCCTCTGCCTGCCGCTTCGTGCGGCTCATTACACGTTTCTTAGCGTATTCGTGCCGAGCTACATTATCCTCACCAACCTCGCGGCGCGGGAGTTGATCCATCCCACCGGCCCGCTCATCCGCCTGTATCAGCGCAACACCGGCGACACGAGCCAGAGCGTCACGCGGATGGCAATCGGTACGTTCGGCGACGTCTGGCTGGCGACGGTGATGGCATTGCTGCTTGCCTTGGCTGGCGCCCTGCTGGCCGGGTGGTTGGAGCGACGGCGAGGGTGGGACATCGCGGCGTTCTGGCGCGGCGTCCTGGTGGTGATGGGCCTGGTCGGCCTCTTCGCAACGCTCGTCCACGCGATGCTGGAGCCGCCGCCGGGCAACCCGGCACAGCCTCCAGGCAGCCCGCTGACCTACGCAAACCTCGTCGGGCTCGCAGTCTGCATGATCGTGGGAGGAAGACTGGGATTATCGAGGTTCAAATCCGATCTCCCCCGCCAGGAGGAGATCGGGACGACGACTGCAACGCCGGGACTACTTGCCGATCCGGGGAGCGCCCAGACCGGTGATGTCGAGAGTCCGGACCGCGCCTGACTTGACGTCGATCACGCGGATCTGGTGGTTGTTGGTGTCGGCCACGTAGAGGCTGTCTCCGGCCACGCTCAAGCCGCCGGGCTGGTAAAAGCGGGGAGGATTGTTCCCGCTGCCCGGCTTGCCGTCGCCGGCAAAGGTCTTCACCGAGCGCGACCTGGGATCGCAAACCTTGACCTTGTTGTTGTAGGTGTCGGCGATGAAGAGCTTGCCGTCGCCGTAGGCCACGCCCAGGCAGTGTTGCAGGCGTACCGCGCTGCCGATGCCATCGATGTCGCCGAACTTGAAGAGCCCTGCGCCGACGATCCGGCCAACCGCGGGGCGGCCCTCCTTGATCCCACTGATGATGCGGATGCCCGAGACCTCCGAGTCGGCGACGAAGAGATGCTCGCCGTCGGTGGCAAGACCGCTGGGCTGGGCGAACCGAGCGGAGTCGCGGGGCCCGTCCTGGATGTTCTCATAGCCCGAGCCGGCCCAGACGCCGATCTCGTCTTTCTCGGGGTACAGCTTCCAGATCTCGTGCGGCCCGGCCATGGCGATGTAGAATCCGCGGGTGCCCGGAAGCTGGATGATGTCCCAGGGGCTGGAAAGCGCGCTGGTCTTGGCCGGTCCCACGTACCGGTCCAGCGGACTGCGCTCGGACTGCGATCCGGTTCCGGAGATGGTGGAAACCTGCCTGGCCTGGAGATCCACGGCGCGGATCGCGTGATTCTCGGTGTCGGCGACGTACAGGGCCTCGCCCGAGAGGCATATTCCCTGTGGGCGGTTGAACCGGGCCTTCGAGAAATCGCCGTCGACGAAGCCCTCGGCACCAGAGCCGATCACCACCGGCCCTTTGCCATCGAGGCTGGTCTGGACGATCCGGTTATGGCCGGTATCGGAAATGAATAGCCGGTTGCCGGGCTTGTCGGCCAGGACCTTGCCCGGAAAGAGCAGGGCACCGGGCGCGATCTTGTTCATCTCGGGCTCGAACTCGATGGGCTTGAGGTTGAGCCGGCCCTTGTAGGCCGTGGCGAGCTTGCCGATCTCGTTATCGAGAGTCTCGAAAGCGACTTCGCCGCTGCCCCTGTCGTAGTATCGCCCGTCCGGCGCGATCAAGATGAGCGTCGGCCAGGTATTCACCTGGAAGCGCTCCCAGATGGTCATGTTGGCGTCGTTGACGACGGGGTGCTTGATCCGGTACTCGGCCACCTTGCGGCGGATGTTCTCGCTGTTCCGCTCGGCGCTGAATTTTCCCGAGTGGACGCCGATGATCACCAGTTCGTGGGGATACTTTTTCTCGAGCTTCGCCAGGGTGGGCAGGATGTGGTGGCAGTTGATGCAGCAATAAGTCCAGAAGTCCAGGAGGACGATCTTCCCCCTGAGCTGCTCGAGCGTGATCGGCCCGGAATTGATCCATTCGACGCCCCCATCGAGGCTGGGCACCGGCTGCTGGCTGAAACCGACCAGGCGCGGCATCGAGGGATCTCGGTCCTGTGCTGTCGTGAAACTGCGCTGTCTGGGGAGAATTTGATGAGAGGCGATCAGGATGAGGAGACCGAAAAGTGCAACCAGCAAGAGGCCGGTCCAGAAGGGTTGGAAGCGGAGAAATCGTCGAGTCATGCCAGGAACCCTCAAGGTGGCGATTGATCGCGAGAGGATCGAACTCAGTGTCCGGAAGGGCATTGTAGAGACGACGGAGCGAAAGGCGAGGGGCCAGAAACGCGAAGGGGGCCACGCGCCGGGATTCTCGCCAGGGCAGGCTGGCCGCATCGCTTCTGGGCATCGGCCCTGGCAAGGGCTGTGAGGGGTTGTTAAGATATCAAGTGGTTGCTTCAGGACGAACGATCTCGTCCAAGGTCGGGCGCGCGATGCTTTCGATCGTCTCCCTCCGCGTCTCTTTCCGCCACTCCCGAACTCGATCAGCAGGACGACCGCCGTGGCCATGGATAAGTCGTTGATTTGCTGTGACGATGCCTCGAAACGAACCGATCCCTACGGGGAGCTGAAGATCTTCGCCGGCAATGCCGGCAACAATCTGGCCCAGGCAATTTGCAGCCAGCTCGGGGTCGAGGTCGCCCAGTCGGAGACGCACGTTTTCAGCGAGGGCAACGTCTTCGTGCGCGTCCTCGAGAACGTCCGCGGGCGTGACGTGTTCGTGGTTCAGGGGACGGATTTTCCGGTCAACGACAACTTCATGGAATTGCTCTTCTGGATCGACGCCCTCAAGCGCGCCAGCGCCGCGCAGGTGACGGCGGTGATTCCCTTCTTCTCCTACGCGAAGGGAGACAAGAAGGACGAGCCCCGCGTGTCGATCCGGGCTCGGGTCTGCGCCGACTGCATCGAGGTCGCGGGCGCCGATCGGGTCTTGACCATGGACCTGCACAGTCCGCAGATTCAGGGGTTCTTCAAGATTCCGGTCGACCACCTTTACGCCATGCCGGTGCTGGTCGACTATTTCCGGGACAAGGACATTCCCGATCTCGTGGTGGCCTCGCCCGACGTCGGCTTTGGCAAGCAAGCCCACAAGTTTGCCGAGATGATCCAGTGTCCGGTCGTCTACGGCGAGAAAATTCGCCGCGCCCACAACGAGAGGGCCGAGATGCTCGACGTCGTCGGCGATGTGCGGGACAAGAACGTCCTGATCGTCGACGACTTCACGATCTCCGGCGGGACGCTGGTCGAGATGTCCATCGCCTGCAAGGAGCGCGGTTGCCGAGACGTCTATGCCTGCGTCTCCCACGGCGTCTTCTCCAAGGGGTCGGCCGCCAAGATCGCCCGCAGCCCCATCAAGGAGCTGGTCTTCACGGACACCATCGAGTACCGCTTCGAGCCCTTGCCGCCCTGCTGCAAGGTGGTGAGCGTGGCTGGTCTCTTCGCCGACGCCATCATGTCCATCCACCGCCGCGAGAGCGTCAGCCGGCTGTTCAACTACTGAGTCGGCCACGGACCGATCTGATTCGCCATCCTCTACGCATGCGTGGATTGGCCGCGCGCGTTGACTTCACTTTCCTGGCTGCCTAGCATGATTACGGCCAGTCGACGCGCTCACTGGAAACGGCACTTCTTGAGGAGGCACAGGCGCAATGGGGACGGATCGGCCCCGGACGGTGGGAGAATTGCGGGCAAGCGGTTACCGGATGGAGTCGGTCAAGCAGGAGATGAGGCGCAACCTGATCCGCAAGTTGCGGACGGGAGAGCCCCTTTTCCCCGACATTCTGGGATACGAG
>JBMFUH010000690.1:0-4286 GCA_049966735.1 Isosphaeraceae bacterium | reverse complement strand
GCGATCATCACGCCGTTGATCTCTTCCAGCCCCTTGAGCAGAACAAACGACCCTCCGAAGGGGAGAGCGAGGAAGAGCGTCAGAAACCGCCCGGCGGCGGTGCCGAAGGCCAGGGCGCTGAACCGCTCTAGCCAGCGCAGGTAGACCTCGCCTCGGCGGTGCACGCCGTCCAGCGCCTGGGCAAGCGCCCTGTCCGCCCGAAGCAGCCGGTCGCCCTGGAAGAACTCCGCCGCGCCGGCGAGATCCTGCAACTTGAGATTGCTCCGAGAGGCGGCGTCGCGCAGGTCGCCCAGCGTGCTGAAGCCCCGAGACTCGATGGGATCGAGCAGCTCCTCGACGAGTTTCCGGTACGCCACGCGCTCGGGAAGATTGGCGGGCCGCACCCAGTTCGCTGCCAGCGTGGAATCGACCCAGGGACGAAACCGGTCCCGGAGCGACTCCCCGGCATTGTCGACCGCGGCGCGCAGCGGACTCTCGAGCCGGACCCGTGCAGCGGCCGACAGCCGGACCCGCCGCAGCTGCCGGGCCGCGGAGCGAAGATGCCGCGACATGGTCACTTCGCGCAGGTGGGGCAGCGGATGTCGCAGTGGTCGGCGGCCCAGCGACATCAACCATTCCAACGGCTCCAGCCGGAAGACCTCGCGCTCGTGATCCAGGCAAACGTTTTGCAGGTCGTGGAGCAACCGCCTCTCGGGCGACCAGTATTCACTCGCCGCGCGATCGAGCAAGGGAGCCAGCGCGCTGACCCAGAGCGGGGATTCACCCTTCCGCACAAAGAGGGCCTTCCGCAGGCGAACGGCCAGATCCTTGAGCGCGCCCCGGGCCGCTGCCCGGGGAACCTTGTCATCCCCTGGCCCCTTGAGGTGCGCCAGCCGGGTCCAGAGGATTGCCGCGCGGACGGAATTCCCGCGCCCGGCCGCTTCGCGGGCCTGGGCCGAGAGCCGGCGCGCCCGGGTCGGCTTCTCGCCGGGAGCAATCGCCGGTTCGTCGAATTGCACGGTCTCTGAGACGGGCTCCGTCCCGGCGGTCCTGGCCTGGGCGACAACCGGCTGCTCCGGAGCACCGGCCGGTCTCGATCTGGCCAGCAAGGCCGCCGCGTCCACATCGCGGGCCAGGACCGCGCGGACCGCTTCGGGATGCTCGATCGCGGGAAAGAACACCGGCAGACCCTCGGGGTCGAAGAAAGTCAACTCCAGGAAAACGGCCGCGAAGACCTGGTAGGCCGCATGATCAGTCACTGGTGCGAGGAGCAGGCCGTCTTTCCGCAGCACGTGGCGCGCTTCGTCGAACTCGGTCCCGCCGATGGCGGCAATTCGCTGGGCCATGCCTGACGAGTCGATAGTCTCTGATGGGCCAGGAAACCCGATCTTGCGGACGATCTCCGCACCGAAGAGCCGCCGCCAGACCTGCGTCAGAATGACATCCGGCGGCTTCGCGGCGAGTTCCTCGGGCTCCGGCTGAGCGATCAGGAGGGCGATCGTCGGCCAATCGGCATCCGCCGGTCGCCCCACTTCCGGGCCGTTGACGATTTCACCGAGGGACTTGCCGGGAATCACGTAAGACGTCGGCCGAGCGCCGCGGAGCCAGGTGAGGCGACGGTCGCGCTTGATGACCCGGCGGAGAATCCGCGACGGCACCAGGATTCCCGCGGGATCTGCCTCTGCCAACGCTCGCCGCAGGTCGTCGAGTTCGATGGTCCACCTCCCCGGAACCGGCGCTCTTCCCGCGATCGAGCCTCGATCGGGTTCCGGCCGGCACGGCGCATGGTAGTCAAGCGGTCACGTTTGATCCAGGGCTCTTGGCAGTGCAGCGATGATTCGTTCAGACGTTCGAGGCGATTGTCAAGGAAGAATCGCGACGAGGCTTGCCCGCTGGTACGATACCCGCTAACGGTGGATAGGCCCTTGAGAACCTGGCAACGATCGAATCGGATGAGCCGAAGAGTCTCCCCGGGCCAGGAAACTCCGACAGGTCAGGAATTGCCACCTTGAACACGAGACGATGCGGAGCATTCTCATGAATCAGCCGATCGGCCCGGATGAGCGCGGGCGCTTTCGCGGTTGCCTTCTGGGGCTGGCCTGCGGCGATGCCGTCGGCACCACCGTGGAGTTCACCGCGCGCGGGCGGTTCAAACCCGTCACGGACATGGTGGGCGGCGGTGTATTCCAGCTTCCGCCTGGCGCCTGGACCGACGACACCTCGATGGCCCTCTGCCTGGCTTCCAGCCTCACCGAACTGGGACGGTTCGATCCCGACGACCAGATGCGCCGCTACTGGCGGTGGGTCGACGACGGCTACTTGAGCAGCACCGGGCGGTGCTTCAAGGAAACGGTTCTCCTGGGCCACGGCGTGGACGACGCGACCAGCCCGAAGATCCGGGAGATCGCGCAAGGCGAATACCGGGGCAAAAGAGAGGCGGACGTGCGGGGATCGGGCTATGTGGTCCAGAGCCTCGAGGCCCCCCTCTGGTGCTTCTGGCAGACGTCTTCCTTCGAGGCCGCGGTGCTGAAAGCCGCGAATCTGGGCGACGATGCCGACACGACGGCGGCCGTTTGCGGGCAGGTGGCCGGGGCGTTCTACGGAGAGCAGGGTATCCCGGCCCACTGGTTGGAACGCCTCGTGATGCGCGAGGCGATCGCCGATCTGGCCGACCGGCTGCACGAGGGACAGAAACGCGGCACGGTGTCGTAGCGTGGCACATCCATCTGGCCGAAGGGACGTCAGGCGGAGTCCTTGAACGCCAACAGGCCCAGGCATAGCATGAGGATTGACTTCGAGACCTCGAAGAAGGGAGGCGGTCATGAGCAGCGCTCCCATCATTTCTAGTGACGATGGCTCGCCGCCCCGGACGGCCAGAGGGCCGGGACGAAAGATCCTCCGCATTGTCATGTGGGTGTTCACCGTGGTGGCCGTGTGCTGTGCCATGGGTGTCTGGACCATGCGCGAGTATTCAGACCAGATGAGCCCGGCTCGAGCCGTGGCCCGGCGCGTCCGCTGGGGTCTCCCATTCGACCGCCAGGAGACGATCGACACCCTGCTTCAAGCATCGGGCGAGGAGATCGACGTGGCCCTGCCGGCGGTGATCAAGCTCGAAGCCACCGCAGGACCCGAGGAGCAAGCCAGGCTGCTTTCAGGGATGACCAACCTACTCATCAGTCGGCTCACAAGCCGAACTCTCGGTTCACCGCCGCTTGCTTTCGAGGTGGCGTCCCCGCTGGCGCAGTCCGTGCTTGACACCCTCTGTGCCGCGCTGCTAAGCCCTGATGACGCGACCCGCGCCGCTGCCGCGAGGTCGCTGCGCGTCACGCTGCTGAGGGACACGACCCTCTGGAAACTCTTCCCCATCAACGACCGTGCCCACCGCCTGGTCGATGCCGACGCGGTTTTCCGCTCGCTCGAGGACGCGCTGGCGGACCCACTGGCCGATGTGCGCAAGGACGCGATCCAGGCCCTCGGCAATCTCGGCCCCGCGCTCGACCGCGAGCCGCCTCCCGCGCTCCGGAAGGCCTTGCGCGATCCTTCGCCCGGCGTCCGAAACGAGGCCGCGGTGGCCGTGGCCTTGTTCGGGAAAGGCCTCGACCCTTGCCTGCCGGACCTCTTCCAGATCATGAAGGAGAACTGCAAGGAGAGCCGCCTTTCATATGCTGAGAGCGAGGGCGCGATGACCGTGGGCGAAATCAGGAGGGTCCTTGACCCTTGCCTGCTGGATGTCTTCCGGCTCGCGCCGATAGAGTGGTTTGCACAGGTTCGGCGCGTCGCCTTCACGGGCCCACGGACCAGTTGTCTCGAAGCGGTGGCTCAGGGGAGCAAGGACAGAAAGGCGACAGTCAAGTCGATGCCCATCCTGACTGAAGCGCTGGGCAGCCCATATGGCCAGATCCGCGGTGTCGCCGCAGTGCTCCTTGGCCGCATCGGGCCGGAGGCCGCCCCCGCATTGCCTGGTCTGGTCGCGGCGCTCAAGCGATCGCTTCCCTACAAGCAATCGCTTCCCGATCCGCACGCATATCTGGAGAGACAGGAGATCGTTACCGCCCTCCGGAAGATCGATCCCGAGGGGAACGTCATCCGCCGCGAGGTCCTCCCGTTCCTGGTGAGCGCCTCTGCTCTTGGTGATCCGCGCACGCGGGATGATGCGGCCATGGCGTTGGGAAGTCTGGGATCGATCGCCGAGCCGGCAATGCCCACCCTCCTCGACATTATCAGGAATCCGAAGCAGCCGGATCACTTCCGGCAAAGTGCGGCGTGGACTCTCGTCCAGATCACCAAGGGGACGTCCTCGATCGGCC
>JBMFUH010000689.1:0-4292 GCA_049966735.1 Isosphaeraceae bacterium | reverse complement strand
GAGCCCGGTCCGCCGCCGCCGTGGGGACCGGAGAAGGTCTTGTGTGGGTTGTAGTGCATCAGGTCGACCCCCATGTCGCCGGGCCGGACAATGCCCAGGATGGCGTTCATGTTGGCGCCGTCGAGGTAGAGCAGGGCCCCCCGATCGTGGATCATCCGGGCGATCTCGCCGATCTGCGGGTCGAAGAGGCCGACCGTGTTGGGGTTGGTGATCATGAACACGGCCGTCTGGTCGCTGAGCTTGGCCTGGAAATCGCTGAGGTCCACGACGCCGCAAGTGTTGCTCTTGATCGTCAACGCCTCGAACCCGGCCAGGTGCGCCGAGGCGGGATTCGTACCGTGCGCGCTGTCGGGCACCAGGACCTGCGTGCGCTTCTCGCCCCGCTCGCGAAAGTAGGCCGCGGCGACCAGGAGCGCGGTCAGTTCGCCGTGGGCGCCGGCCGCCGGTTGCAGGCTGACGGCGTCCAGCCCGGCGATCTCGGCAAGATATTCCTGCAAGCCGTAAAGGATGGCCAAGAGCCCCTGGAGCGTGCCGTCGTCCTGGTACGGGTGCTGGGCCTCCAGGCCCGGCAGCCCGGCCAGGCGCTCGTTCCGCTTGGGGTTGTACTTCATCGTGCACGAACCCAGCGGATAGAAGTTGGCGTCGATCGACATGTTGAGCGTGGACAGGTTGGTGTAATGCCGGACCACGTCCAGCTCGCTCAGCTCGGGCAGGCTGGGGCTTGAATCCGCACGGTAGCGGCCGGGAATCAGCTCGTCGAGTGGCACGTCGGGAACATCCGATTGAGGTAAGAACGCCGTCGCCCGTCCCGGCCGGCTGGACTCGAAGAGCAGGGGGGTTCCATCAAGCTTATACATCAAACAATATCCACAACTTATTATTAGAAGTATATGTGTATATCAGAATCGATTCAGGGCCGTTTCGTAAGCGTGGGCCAGTCCGTCGATCTCGTCGCGCGTGCGCTTTTCGGTCACGGCGACGAGGATGCAGTCGGCCAGCGCGGGGTACCAGCGATCGAGGGCGACGCCGCCGTGATAGCCTAGCTTGCCCACCTCGGCGAGCACCTCTGCCGGATACCGGGCGGAGCGGATGACAAATTCCTTGAAGAAAGGGCCGGAGAAGGCCAGCGACAGCCCGGGCACGGCGGCGAGCCGAAGGGCGGCGTAGTGGGCCTTGCGGGTCGACAGCTCGGCGGCCTGATGGAGCCCGCCGGGCCCCAACGCGGCCAGGTAGATGCTGGAGCGGAGCGCGAGCAAGCCCTGGTTGGTGCAGATGTTCGAGGTTGCCTTCTCGCGGCGGATATGTTGCTCGCGGGTCTGGAGCGTGAGCACCCACGAGCGCTTGCCGTGCCGGTCGGTGGTCTGGCCGACGATCCGCCCGGGCATCTTCCTGAGGTACGCCTCGCGGCAAGCCATGATGCCCAGGTAGGGCCCGCCGAAGCACAACGGGTTGCCCAGCCCCTGGCCCTCGGCCACGACGATGTCCGCGCCGTAGTCTCCCGGACGACGCAAGAGGCCCAGGCTGATCGGATCAACGCTGGCGATCGCCAGCGCGCCTTTGGACTGGATGAGCTTCACGAGTTCGGCCATCTCCTCGAGCTGGCCGAAGAAGTTGGGCTGCTGGAGCACGACGGCGGCCGTGTCGCCCTGGACCGCCTCGTCCAGGACCTCCAGGTCGATGGTTCCTCGAGGCGCGGGGATCGTCACCAGCTCGGGCTCGAGGTGGGCGAGGAACGTCGATGCGATCTGCCGGTACTCGGGATGGACCGATTCGGGAATGACCACGCGGCCGGACCGCCGGGTGATCGCCAGGCTCATCAGGATGGCCTCGGCGACTGCCGAGCCGCCGTCGTAGAGGCTGGCGTTGGAGACGTCCATCCCCGTGAGCTGGGTGATCAGGGTCTGGTACTCGAACGTGGCCTGGAGCGTCCCCTGGCTGGCCTCGGGCTGATAGGGGGTATACGCCGTGTAGAACTCGCCGCGCGACGCCAGGTTGTCGACCACGGCGGGAATGAAATGGTCGTAGCAGCCGCCGCCCAGGAAGCAAACACGCCTGTCCGCTCCCTGGTTCCGGGCCAGCAAGCCGCCGATGTGCTGGTTCAGCTCCAGCTCGGTGAGGGCAGGGGGGATCTTCAAGGGCCGCTTGAGCCGAAGCTCGGGCGGCACCATGTCGAAAAGCTGGTCGAGCGAATCGAGGCCGATCGTCCCCAGCATGACGCGGACGTCGTCCGGGGTGTTCGCGATGTACGCCATTTCAAGTTCATTCCTAATGTTCTTCTTCGGCGATTTTCTTCTCGTAGGCGGCGAAGTCCAGCAGCCCCTTGGTGTCGGCCGGCGGGGTGATCTTGAGCTTGATCAGCCAGCCCGCGCCATAGGGGTCGTCGGCCAGGAGCTGGACGTTGTCGGCGACGGCGGAATTGACCTCGATCACCTCGCCGCCCACGGGGGCGTACAGATCGCTGACGGCCTTCACGCTTTCGACCTCGCCGAAGCTCTTGCCCGCCGCCAGGACCTTCCCGACCGGCGGCAGCTCGATCATGATCAGGTCGGTGAGCTGATCGACCGCGAACTTGGAGATCCCCACGGTCGCCGTGGCGCCTGAAAGACTCACCCATTCGTGGGTCTCGGCATAAAGGAGCTTCGATGGGTCCATGCTACGGTGTTCCTTGACTGTTGAACTGGGGGGCTCTCGAAATCGATGACGGCAAGGGGCTACGCGCCCGGCTGCTGGTCTCGACGATAGAACGGCAGCTCGACGACGGTCGCCGCCTCCCGGTGTCCGCGAACATCCACGCTGAGCTTCGTGCCGGGCGAGCAAACGGAGGGCTCGACCAGAGCCATCGCCAGGCTGGCCTGCAAGGTGGGGGCGAACGTGCCGGAGGTGACCGCGCCGACCGTCACGCCATCGAGCAGAACAGAGGCTCCCTGGCGAGCGATTCGCTTGCCTGCCAGCCGCAAGCCGACGCGAGCTTGCCCCGGGTTGGCCTTCCAGGCCCGCAGTGCCTGGCGGCCGACGAAGTCTCCCTTGTCGAGCTTGACGGCCCAGCCCACGCCGGCCGCGTAGGGATTGATCGACTCGCTCAGCTCGTGACCGTAAAGCGGCATGGCCGCCTCGAACCGAAGGGTGTCCCGCGCGCCCAGGCCGCAAGGGAGGATGCCGTGCGCGCGGCCGGAGTCGAGGATCGCCGTCCAGACGCGTGCGGCCTGACTGGCGGGGACGATCAGCTCGTAGCCGTCCTCGCCGGTGTAACCGGTCCGGCTGACGACGGCGGTGACATCGCCCAGCACGAGGCCAATGGTCATATGATAATACTTCACCGGCTCCAGCGGCTGGTCGAAGAGCGGCTGCACGGTCGCGAGGGCATGGGGACCCTGGACGGCGATCATGGCCGTATCGAGCGTCCGATCGTGAAAATTCCCCTCTGCGCCGTGGTGGTGCCGCTCGAGCTGGGCGACGACGTTTGCCCGGTTCGACGCATTACAGACCACGGAATAGCCGTGCTGCTGGCGATAGACCAAAATGTCGTCGATCAGTCCGCCTTGCTCGTTGGGCACCAGGCTGTACTGGATCTGGTTGAGCTTGAGCTTGGCGACGTGGTTGGTGGTGACCTTTTCCAGCCAGTCGAGCATGCCCGGGCCATCAAAAGTGAGCCGGCCCATGTGGCTGATGTCGAAGACACCCACCCGCTCTCTGACCGCGGTGTGCTCCAGGGCAATCGTCGAGTACTGCACGGGCATGAGCCAGCCGGCAAACTCGACCATCCGTCCCCCGTGGGCCTGGTGCCAGTCGAAGAGGGGTGTTTTCAGCGGCGTGGAGTCGGCCATTCTTTCCATCCGGACAAGGTACGGTCGCACAGTTTCATGGAGGCCGATTCTATCGCGAATCGAGGGTGGAGGACAACGCGTGACATGAAAGACCAGCGAACCGATCGCCTGGCATGCCCAAGAAGTCTTTCTGTAAAATAGGTGTCTCCACACAGCCGAGCAGTCTTGAACCATGGTAACGATCACATTTTCCGATCGCGAGACCGAGAAGCGGGCCCTTGCTTACCTGCTCGGTCGTTTCTCGGGACGTGTCCTCCGTTCGGGAGAGCACATCGTACCGGAGGCGGCTCTCGAAGCGCTCGCGGATCAGAACATCCCGTTCACGGTCAAGGGGAAGGCAACTTATGAGCAGCATGTGGCGGCGCTTCGAGGTGCTGCTACCCCTTCAGTTTAACGATGGCCGTAGCTTGCCGTGCTAGAGCGGTTTGCAGTCGGCTTGCGCACTCATTGAATATCGTAGGGTCCGCT
>JBMFUH010000688.1:0-4292 GCA_049966735.1 Isosphaeraceae bacterium | reverse complement strand
ACGCAACTTTTGTTCAGTAGCCCTCCCTTTGAAAGTGCGAAACTCGAACTCAGATGTCCGCCAAGGTGAAGGTCGGGATCATCGGTTCGCAATTCGAAGCGGATATTCACGCCGCCGCTGTCCAGCGTGCATGTCTTCCCGTTGGCGAGGTCGTTCACCTCCAAGTGCGCAACACTCCAAAGCTGGCTGCCGCGATGCATTGGCCTCGTCGGTCGCGTCACGACGATCAGACCGGCGGGGCGATTCTCCGATGCCTTGCCCCAGCCAATCCACTGCGGTGGGGCGGGGAGCCTGGCGATGCCTTTCAGGTCGAGCGTGACGGGGTCGATACGGCAGACGCGGCCGTCGGCCAGGCCGGCAAGCGGGGTGCTGTCCTGGCCCAAGTCCAGGCAGGTCACGTCCACCGTATCGATGTGCTCGCGGACCAGGCGGACATCCGGCAGCTCGAACCGAAGCAGTGTACCCGAGGACGTGAGCGCGATCAGGCCATCGCCAATGCGTAGGCTGTCCCGGAGCGAATTGCGGTCGAAGTGAATGGTGTAGTGAACGACCCGGCCGCTGGTGAGTCGAGCCTCGCCGCTGGGCGCCTTCGATAGCTCGTCAGCCCGCGGAGCTCCGAATGCCACACAAGAAAGCATTGCAAGGAAAAGAGCACGGCGGATCAAGTGCGCTCGATTGAGCATGGCGGAAGATCCCCAGGAAGACGGGCTTGATCGAACGAGCTCATCAGAGAGGCTTCAAATGCGGCATACGGAATCTGAAATGCGGCACGAACTGATTCCAGATTCCGCATTTCGCATTCGCCATTCCGCATTCACTCGCCACTGGAGCCCTCGGGACTTCCACCCTGTTCCGGGGTCGGAATCGCTGGGGCAGAGCTTCGGCCCCCGTGGGACAAGCGCTGGCGCGCCGGGACCGATCTTGTCGCTGACAGGAATCAAATCTTCAAGTGGCCAGGATTGGAATCTTTTTGGTCAGGGCCCTGTGCTTTCCCCCCGACCGGCAGGAACAACCGGAAGCGGCTGCCGCGGCCGGGGGTGCTCTCGACCTCGAAGCGTCCGCCGTGGTCCGCGACGATCCCCTGGCTGACCGCCAGGCCCAGACCCGTCCCCTGGCCAACCGGCTTGGTCGTGAAGAACGGGTCGAAGATCCGCGGCAGGATCGCCTCCGGGATGCCGCAGCCGTCGTCCGCCACCTCCAGGATCACCTCATCGTCTTGCCTGCGGCAGGTGATCTCGATCCGCCCGCTGCCGCGGTCCGTCGCCTCGATCGCCTGCATGGCGTTGACCAGGAGGTTCAGGACCACCTGGTTGATTCGCGCCGGGGCGCAGACCACTGGCAGCAGCCCACCGTCATGCTGCTCGACGGTGATCTGCCGCCGCCGGAGCTGATCCCGGATCAGCTCCAGGCTGCTGGTGATCGCCTCATGCAGGTCCACGCGATCCACGGCGGCCTGATCCAGCCGGGCAAACTCGCGCAGGCTGCCCACGATGCCGGAGATGCGCTTGACTCCCTGCCGGGTGCTGGTGAGCAACCGACCCAGGTTCGCCCGGAGGTAGGGCAGGTCGATCTCCTCGCTGATCTGGTCGATCCGCTGGGCCAGTTCGGGGCGGGCCGTCGCCAGCGCCGGCTGGGCGTCGTCGTAGGCCTTCAGCAGTTCCGCCAGGCCGCCGAGATCCCGCTCGAGCAGGGCCAGGTTGTTGGCGACGTAGGCCAGGGGGTTGTTGATCTCGTGGGCGATCCCGGCGGAGAGCAGGCCCAGGGACGCCAGCTTCTCCGCCTGGACGATCATCGCCTCCAGCCGCCGGCGTTCGGTCAGGTCGTGGATCGCGCCCAAGAGGATGATCCCCTCGGGCAGCTCGATCGCCGAAAGCGCCAGCTCCAGGGGAAAGAGCTCGCCCCCCTTGCGCTGGCCCTGCCGCTCGGTGGTGCGGCCGACGATCTGAGCCTGCCGGGTCTGGACGTAGTGCCGCAGCCCCTGCTCGTGGGCCTCCCGGTATGCCGGCGGCATGAGCAGGGTGAGCGGCTGGCCGACGACCTCCCTCTCCTCATAGCCGAAGACCCGCTGGGCCGCGGGGTTGAACAACTTGATGCGGCCCTGCTCGTCGGCCACGACGATCGCCTCGAGGGTCCCCTCGGTGAGCTGGCGGTACAACCGCTCCGAGGACCGCAGCGCCTCCTCGGCCCGCACGCGCTCGGCGACCTCCCGCGTGAGCAAGGCATTGGCCTGGGACAGCTCGGTGGTGCGTTGGTCGACCCGGCGTTCGAGCTCATCGTTGGCCCGCCTCAGGGCCTCCTCCGCCCGCCGGCGCTCGGTGATGTCGTGCGAGATGCCGATCCCGCGCACGGCCTGGCCGTCGTCGGCAAACTCGATCTCCGCCCGCTCGCGGATCCATCTG
This sequence comes from Isosphaeraceae bacterium, assembly GCA_049966735.1. GTDB lineage: Bacteria > Planctomycetota > Planctomycetia > Isosphaerales > Isosphaeraceae > Aquisphaera. Next base: position 1,893 of record JBMFUH010000688.1, on the reverse strand, counting down.
GTCTCGCCGTCGACCAGGATGCGGTGCTCGATGTCGTAAGGCGCGCCCCGCAGCGCCGCCTGCCAGGCCCGCACCAGGTTCTCGCGATCGTCGGGATAGACGACTGCCAGGAACGTTTCGTAGGTGAGCGGCGTCCCCAGGGGGAAGTGGAATACCCGATAGAGCTCGTCGGACGCGAGGAGTTCATCGCGTGGGATGTCGAGGGACCAGCTTCCGACGTGGGCCACCGCCTGGGCGCGGTTGAGCGTGTCCTGGCTGCGCCTCAGGGCCTCCGCCGCCCGCTGATGCGCGACCCGCGTCCGCAGAGCGACGATGCCGTAGCTCAGGTCGCCGGCCAGTTCCTGGAGGAGCCGCACCTCATCTTGATCGAAGGCCTCGGGCTCGGCGGCGTAGATGGTCAGCGCTCCCAGGATGTCCGAGCCGGACAGGAGGGGGACGCCGATCGCGGAGGCGTAGCCGCGGCGGAGGGCCTCCGCGCGCCAGGGGGCGAAATCGGCAGCGCGAATGAGATCCCGGAAGACCGCCGGTTGGCGGGTCCGGATGGAGATGCCCGTCGGTCCCCGGCCGCGCGGGGTGTCGGCCCAGGTCACGTTGACCGTGTCGAGATAGCCCGCCTCATAGCCGGCATGCGCGACCGGGCGCACCGTCTTGGCCTCATCCTGCTCGGCGTAGCCGACCCAGCAGAAGCGATAGCCGGCCACCTCGACGATGACGTGGCACAGCTCCTGGAGCACCTGGGGCTCGTCCTCGGCCCGGATCAGGGCCTGGTTGCAGCGACTGAGGGCCCGGAGGGCCCGATCGAGCCGCCGCCGCTCGCGGGTCTCCACCGCCAGGGCCTCCCTGGCGCGGTCCAATCCCGGCGTTTGCTGTTGGCGCCGCCGCCGATGACTTGTCTGGTGGTGTCCGTGTTTCATGATGGCACCATGGCCGTGCCGGGCGGTCGTTGCTAGTTGCCAGGAACCAGAAACCAGAAACTGGCAAGTGGCAACGGCCAGCGGGCTTCCCTCCTAATGAGCGTAGCAAACTAGCCGTAGGGACAATAGATATCTCTTCCTCATGAACATGACCACAACGAGCCGCGCGCCGACCTTGGGGGGCTGGACAAGATTGGGATCTTGTCCCACGTTCGATCAGACACTGTCTCTGGGCCGGAAGCGCTTGGACAGGGCCTCTTCCAGTTGATCGGGGGCTTCCAGGTTGAGGGCCTGGAGTTCGCGGAGGAGGTCGGCGGGGTCGTCGAACTTGAGCTGGTGGGCCAGCGGGGCGTGCCAGAGGATGTAGCGCGCGGTACCCTGAAAGTCGAGATGGGCGAGGACCATGCTGTTGTCGTGATGGAGCCAGGCCGCCAGGATGGGCCGGCTGGCGGAGCCGGTGGTGCGGAACGAGGGGGTGGTCATCTCGATCTGTGTGTTGCCCATGCCCTGGATGGCGATCTGGCCGGCCGCCCTGCTGCGGACCGACGCCAAGACCACCAGGCGGTAGGGCCCGATGGGAATGTGCCGGTGGCCGCCGCTCGGCGGTGCTCCCGGCCAGGTCTGGGCCTGCAGGGCGTTCACGGCCTCCTTCCAGAGCTCGTTGAGCTGGCCCTGCAAGAAGCGGTAAGGGTCGGGGTCCTTGAGGGGGATCAGGCTCTTCTGCTTGTGTGCCTCGTCGGCCGCCAACTCGTCGATGTCCAGCGACTCGGCCGAGATGGCCAGGCGTTCGGTCTCAAAGGCGCCGGCGTCTTCGGCCTCCTCTTCTTCATCCTCCGGCGGCTTCTGGGCCATGAGGTTGACCGAGTCGTCGATCTGGGCCACAACCTGCGCCGAGATGGTCCGGGTGAGCAGCCGGTCGAGCTCGAGGCCGGCATCGCCCAGGTGGAGCAACTTGCCGACTAGGGCGTCCCAGATGGTC
>JBMFUH010000687.1:0-4295 GCA_049966735.1 Isosphaeraceae bacterium | reverse complement strand
GTGCTGGCCGGCGGTCCGCCGCCGCGTCGGGTGACCATCCGGAACGTGGCCCAGGGGAACACAGGGCTCCAGTTGCGGCGGTCGATCCACGCGGCAAGAGTGCCCAAGGTCGATGCACCCGAGCTGGCGCGCCGACTGGCCATCCATGCCGCGGCCAGCTCGTTCTCGCTGGCTCCCTTGCCCGCCGGCTTGATGAGTGAGCTTCCCGCGGTCTGGCCCGCGCGATGACCCTCCCGGCGCTTGCCTCGCTTGCATTCCTGAATTCTCGATCACCTGGCGTCAGTTCGGCTTGACGCGATTGGCCCTGTCCGGTTCACTGAGCTTGCAGGTGCGGCACATGGCCCCGGGCACGGTCTTCGAAGCCCCTCGGGCGGGCTCAAGAACGAGTGGTTCCTGAACCAATTATCAGCAAAGCGATATCGCTTCGGCGATAGACGTACGCAAACCGAAAAGATAGAGTCCGGAGTTCAAGGGAATGTCGCTCCAAGAAATGAGGAGAACGACTTATCGGCACGATGCCTGAGCTTGGGAACGTCGTGCCGCGATCGTCAGGGATGATAGTGTCCGCATGAATAGAAAGTGGAAATACCAGCCGTTCTGCCTCATGCTTCTGCTCTTCGCGGAGACAGTGCAGGGATTGACTCCGGACCTCGCCAGCGTGGCCTCGACCAACCTCCTGCTCGTGGTCAAAACGGTATTTGAGGATTCTCGCCACACCCCGGTTCCTTCCGACAGAATCCCCCCGCCTGCCAACTCGGTTCCTCAACATGACAATGAGCCCGATGAAGTCTGTCTTACCTCATTCGCCCTAGCCACCAACCCACAGCTTGATGGCTCGTCGGGGATGCGCATCGTTCCCCATGAGGTCACATCGCCATTTCAATCAGGATGGCAGAATACAGCGAGTCTTGCCTTGTCCGCGACGGCCGCTCAATCGCTGCTCCACTCGCTTTGCCGATTGACCTGTTGATCCCGCACGTGCACGCCTGTCGTTTCACGCAATGGGTCATTCCCGGGTCATCTCGTGTCATTCTCCGGCGGATGGAGCAGGTCCTCGGCGTGAGGAAACAACCTCAACGGCGCCGCTCTCCTTGCCGTCGGTGCATTCAGATAGAAAGTTGCAAGGAGGCAAGTCAAATGCATTCCATGTGTGTGCTTTTCGCGTATTTCGGACCGGAAACGGTCATGCCCATGACGTCGGTCGTCGCCACGATCGCGGCCGTGGTCATGATGTTCGGCAGAACCATCTGCCGATTTACCCTCGGCTGGATTTGCACGGCCTGGTATCGTATGCGTGGGAAGAATGCCACGCCCGCTCCTCACTTTTCCCTCGGTCATCGCCGGGAGGGTGTGGTGCAGGCCGGTACCGTCGTGTATGCATCCGAAGCCGAGCAGTGAGCGTGTGCGGGGAGAGTCTCCCGCCCACAGGCGACTCGACCCGGGAGGATCTCGCTTTGAGGAAGGTGATCGTGATCGGGCTGGACGGGCTGGAACCGGCCATCGTCGAGGGAATGCTCGCCGCCGGGGAACTGCCTCATCTCGCTCGCCTGCGCACGGAGGGAGGCTTTTCCCGGGTCGCGACGACAACACCCGCCCAGACGCCCGTGGCCTGGTCCACGTTCGCCACCGGTACCAACCCGGGCGGTCACGGCATCTTTGATTTCATCAGGCGCGATCCCCGCACGTACCTGCCGGATCTGGCTCTGAACCGTTACGAGGCGCGGGGGGCGTTTCTGCCGCCCAGGGCGGTCAACATGCGGCGCGGGACGCCGGTCTGGGACGTGCTGAGCAACGCGGGGATCAGCTCGACGATCATCCGCTGCCCGGTGACATACCCGCCCGACGTCTTTCGCGGCACCATGCTCTCGGGAATGGGCGTGCCGGACCTGCGTGGAGGGCTGGGCACACCAACCTTCTACACGGCGGCGGAAAACATGTCTCCGCGCGAGAGCGAGAACGTGGTTCACGTCTCCCCCGGGGCTGACGGCTCGTTCGAGACCCACGTGATCGGCCCGCGCAATCCCAAGGATCGTTCCGACGTCCGCTTCAGCCTCACCGTGTCGATCGATCAGGCGAGACGCCGCATCACGGTGCGCTCCGCCGGGTCGCCCTCGGCGCTGGAGGTCCGCGAAGGGCAATGGAGCGACTGGTTGCGCGTGAAGTTCAAGCTGGGCATCCTGCAATCGGTCCGGGGTCTCGTCCGGTTCCACCTGATTCGCCTCGAGCCGACCTTCGAGTTTTACGCATCGCCGGTGAACTTTGACGCCGAGGTCCCGCTTTTTCCGATCAGTCATCCGGAAGATTACGCCGGGCGGCTGGCCGGGGCGATCGGTACGTACCACACCACGGGGATGGTCGAGGACCATACCGGGATCAACAACGAACGCATCGGCGAAGACGCGTTTCTCGACCAGTGCAACCTCGCCTGGCGGGAACGCGAAGCCATGATGCTCTACGAGCTCGCGCGGTTTGATGAGGGCCTCTTTTACTGCCTGTACGATACGCCTGACCGGGTTCAACACCTGTTCTGGCGATACCGCGAGCCCGAGCACCCGGCCAATCGGGGCCGGACGCCGGCGCCGCAATATGCCCGGGTGATCGAGGATCAGTACCGGCGGGGCGACGAGATCGTGGGCAAGGCGCTCCAGTTCGCCGATCAGGAAACACTTGTCATCGTGCTCAGCGATCATGGCTTTGGCAGCTTTCAGCGCGGAGTCAACCTGAACACGCTGCTTCTCGACGAGGGCTGGCTGGCCCTCCGCGAGGGCAAGCGGCCGGGGCACGACTGCCGGGATTTCTTGCTCGACGTGGACTGGCCAAGAACCAGCGCCTACGCGCTGGGCTTGGGCGGCATCTATCTCAACCTCGAGGGTCGTGAGGCCCAGGGCACGGTCAAGCAGGAACAGGCCGAGGAGCTGAAAGCAGCCATCACCGCTCGCCTGGCGGGCCTGGTCGACCCGGCGCGGGGGGCGGTCGCCGTGCGCGGGTTGCGGCCTCGCCAGTCGGTTTACTCCGGACCCTTCGTCGGCGAGGCCCCCGACCTGCTCGTTGACTTCGAGCGAGGCTATCGGGCGTCCTGGAGCACGTCGCTGGGGGGCGTTTCCGAAGGCCATTTCGAGGACAACATCAAGAAGTGGAGCGGCGATCATATCATTGATCCCGAGCTGGTGCCCGGCGTCCTGTTCATGAACCGGCCTTTTCGTCAATCCGGGGCGGGCCTGGCGGACCTGGCCCCGACGGTCCTCGAAGCTCTGCGTGCTCCCCGGGGCGACGCCATGGAGGGGAGTTCGCTGTTCTCTTGAAATCCACCCACCGGCGATGCGGAGTCGGTCGGATCAAGGAGGAACGATGACCAGCGACCAGCAATCGGTGCGGGCCAGGGTTCGCGCCGTCGCTCGCCTCCATCGGTTCCGGAGGGAGATTTCGGCGGAGCAGGAGCCGAAACCTCGCAGCCAGGCGGTGGCCGTGCTGAGGCTTTCCGTGTGGTGGGGGCTGGTCGTGGGCCTGGCCGAATTGGGCCTGATGTTCGTGCAAAAGCCGCTGATCGATTGCTCGCCCGGCCTCTTCCGGATGAACCGGCATATTTTCTGGACGATTCCCACGGTCAATCTGGCCGTCTTCGGACTCTGCGGGCTGGTGGCCGCGCTGGCAATTCGTCTCGTCCCCCGCCCGCGGCTGGGATGGGCCGTGGCCCCGATCACATTTCTTGCTTGCTTCACGCTCGTGCTGGCCTGCCGTTGGCTTCATTTTCTGGCCTGTCTGATTGTCGCTCTTCTGCTGGCAACTCGGCTGACGTGGTGCATCGAGAAACGCTATTCCGCTTTCGATCGCCTGGTACGATGGACCACACCCGGCCTTGGGCTGGTTGTCGCGGTCCTGATCGGTAGCTCACTCGGCCAGCATCTACTCCGCGAACGGATGGTCGCAACCGATGCTTCGAAGTCGTTCGCCGGAGGTCAGGCCCCTCCCAACGTCTTGCTCATTGTGCTGGACACGGTCCGCGCCGATCATCTCAGCCTTTACGGCTATGATCGAGAGACCTCGCCCAACCTGTCTCGGCTGGCCCGGCGCGGCGTGATGTTCGAGCAGGCGCGGTCGACGGCTCCCTGGACGCTCCCCTCGCACGCCAGCATGATGACCGGAAGATGGCCGCACGAGCTTTCCGCCGATATCAACTTCCCGCTCGACGCGACCCATCGAACTCTTGCCGAGTTGCTCACGGAACACGGCTACGCGACGGCCGGCTTCGTCGGTAACACGACCTACTGCGGCGTTGAGAGCGGACTGAGCCGCGG
>JBMFUH010000686.1:0-4304 GCA_049966735.1 Isosphaeraceae bacterium | reverse complement strand
CTGCCCGGGTACGACGAACCGCTCTTCCCGGTGGCCGAAACCGAGATCGGCCGGCTGGGTGTGGCGATCTGCTACGACTGGCTCTTTCCCGAGGCCATTCGCGCGCTCGCGCTAGGCGGGGCCGAGGTCTTGATCCGTCTTTCGGCCTACATGGATCCCTGGGGCGCGACGCCCCCGCTGGACTGGTGGACTCTCTTCAACAGGGCGCGGGCGGTCGAGAACTTCGCCTTCGTCGTGGCCGTGAACCAGGGCGCGAGCGCCGCCAACTATCCCCCGTTTTCCTGGCCAGGCGGCAGCATGATCGTCGACTTCGACGGTCGCATTCTCTCCCAGGCCGATCCGGGTCCCGGCGAGAAGATCGTCGTCGGACCGATCGACCTCGCGGCCCTGCGGGCCGAGCGCGAGCGGCGGCGGGGCCACGATCTTCTTTCCCACCTCCGGGCAGATGCCTATACTGATCTCTACGCCCGGCCGATCTATCGCCCCGGCTCTCGTTCCACGTGAAAAACCTTGGCTGTGCACGCTCAACGAGATCGGGGCCTTCGTCCTCATCGTTCTTGCCGATGACCGGGCTGAGCTTCCCGAGCAATCATTCTTCGCCAGCCAGGAGTCCGCATCCATGCGTCTTCCTTTTCTCGCGCGGTGTGCGTCGCTGCTCTTTGTGCCGCTGCTCTTCCTGGTCACATCCGGCTGCCAGACCAAGGAAGAAACGACAGCGCCCGTTTCCCCTGTCACCTCGGGGCGGAAATCGGCGAGGGACACTTCGCCGCGCGAGCCCGCTGGGGCCTTGAAGAACGAGATCCCGGCGGCCGAACTCGACGCGGTTCTCGAGGCGCATTTCAGGGGCGCCGGGCTCATGGAGCAATACGAGTACGCCAAGGCCGCCCAGGAGTTTCGCGAGGTCCGCAAGCGAGCCCCCGGCTGGATTCCCGGCTCGGTCAACCTGGCCATCGCCCTCCTGAACATGACCGGCGAGGAAGAGGAGGCCTCCAAATCGGCCGGGGGCGGCGCCAAGAGCGTCGGCAACTTCGACGAGGCCCTCCAGCTCCTGGGCGACGTCCTGAAACACGATCCCAATCATATCCATGCCCATTTCTGTACCGGGATGATCCTCGAGCAGCAGGGGAAGCTCGCCGAGGCCCACAAGCACTTCGTCCGCGTGACCGAGCTGGACCCGAATGATGCCACGGCCTGGTATTGGGCCGCGAGCACGCTCACCGATCCGGAATCCTCAGCGCTTGCCGCCGGCCCGAAGCTGGCCAAGGCGCAGGCCGTGCTCTACGCCAAGGCTCTGGAGGTTGACCCGTACCTGACCCAGGCGATTTACAAGCTCGCCTTCGTCTATCGGCTCGCCGGCGAGCCGCGGAAGCAGAAAGAGCTGCTGGAGCGCTGGAACAAGATGAATCCCGATCGGCCCCAGCCGGTGCCCGGTCCCGGGAATACGGCCACCAAGATCTACGGTGAGATGGGCAAGTACGCGATGGTGATCAACCCTGTTCCGCCACGGAACCTGGCGACCGAGCCTGCCCCCGCGCCCCCGCGGTTCGACCCGGCCCGAGCACTCGACGTCGCGCTTCAGAAGGGGGATCGGTGGGCCACGGCGGATGACTTCAAGGCAGATCGCGCCGTGATCGGTCGGGCCCGTGCCCGCTACGGCGCGGCCGCCGCCGTCTGTGATCTCAACGGCGACGGCAAGCCGGACGTCTATCTCACCTCGGCAATCGCCGGGCCCAAGGGGCTGCGTGACGCACTCCTGCTCAACAAGGGCGAGGGAAAATTCGAGGAAGCGTTCGCCGCGTTCGGCTTGCCCCTGGACCAGGCCAGCATCGGCGTGGCCGCCGCCGACTTCGACGCCGACCGTCAGATTGATCTCTTCCTCACCGGGGCGGGCAAGAATCGCCTGCTCCGCAATCGTGACGGCAAGTCGTTTGAGGACCTGACGCCGACCTTGAAATCAGTCGGTCCACCGGCCGTCGCGCTGGCGGCCCGCTGGCTCGATCTCGACCAGGACGGCGACCTCGATCTCTATGTCGTGAATTACTGCTCCAGCGAGCACGCGAGCAAGGCATTTGTCCCCGGTCAGCCCACCCCTCCCGGACTGGCATGTTCGGTTTACCGCAACGACGGCCAGCCCCAGCCGATTGTGGGCAGTCCCCCGCCGGCCTGGGCCCCTCTGGCCGTGGCCTGGAAAAACCTCAAGGCAAAAGGAGGCCTGTCTCTGGCGCTCGTTCCCTGGACGGGAGTCGACCCGCTCCTGGGCGGGAATGTCCCCCACACCGGAATCGCCGCGCTCGATGTCGACGGTGATCGTGATCTGGACCTCGTCCTTGCCGCCGACGGCGCCTCGCCCGTGGCCATCCTCAACGATCGACTGGGCAACTTCCATGACCAGGTCCTCAAGGATGTTCCGACCTTCGATGTGGTGTCTGGCCTGCTTGTGACCCATCTCGACCCCGACGGCCTGCCCGACCTGGTTGCCCCGTCTCCCGACGGCCGGGTTCACGCGTTGCGCAACGCCACCCAGAGGAAGACCGCCGCGGAGACGACGATTCGCTTCGAGCTCTTCCCGACGAGCGCTTCCGCCTGGCGGTTTGCCGCGGCGGCCGACCTTGACCTGGACGGTCTGACCGATCTGGCCGGACTGAAAGCGGCCGGAGCGAAGTCGTCTGCCGGGCATTCCGGATCGCTCGCCTGGGCGCGAAACGAGGAAGGCAAGAAGCTCAGCGCCAGCGATCTTCCCGTGGAGCTGGCCACGCCCGGAGTGGAAGGCCTGGCCCTGGCGGACTTGGCCGGCGATGCACTTCCCGACCTGCTCCTGGTACGAACCGGAGCAGCTCCGGCCCTCGCCCGCAACCTGGGCAACGGACATCACTGGCTGGCGCTGGAACTGGGCGGACACTGGCGGGTCAAGCCCGAGCTGATGCGCACCAACTCCCACGCCCTGGGCACCCGGGTGGTCGTCGAAGGGCAGGGGGTCCAGGTCACGTACGACCACACGACGCCCGACTCCGGGCTGGCGCAGTCCATCGGCCCAGTGGTACTCGGGCTGGGTGGGAGGCAAGCCGTTGATCTGGTGCACCTGCACTGGCCAGACGGTGTCATGCAATGCGAGCTGAACGTCGCCGGCGACGCCAAGCGGGCCCTGGCCGAGAACAATCGCAAGACGGGAAGCTGCCCGGTACTTTTCACGTGGAACGGCGAGCGCTTCGTTTGCCTGGGCGACTTCCTGGGCGGGGGCGGTCTCGGCTACCTGCTGGCGCCGGGCGTGTACAGTCAGCCCGATCGCGACGAGGCCGTGGCCATCTCGGCCGAACAGCTCCGGGAAGAGCAGGGGGGCTTCCGCCTCTCGGTCACCGAACCGATGGACGAGGTCGCCTATCTCGATCGTCTCACCCTGGAGGTCGTGGATCGGCCCCCCGGCGTGTCCGCGACACCGGACGAGCGTTTCGCGCCCTTCGGCCCGCGCCCCACAGGCAAGCTCTACGCCTGGCGGCAGACGGTCCATCCCCAGCAGGCGACAGACCTCGCCGGCCGCGACATGACCGAGGTGCTCAAGAACTGGGATCGCCGCACCGTCGACACGTTTCGCAAGCTCGAAGGCTGGACCGGCTACGCCGAGGAGCACGGGATCATCCTCGATTTCGGCGACCGGCTGTCCCGGTTCACCAAGAGCGATCATCTGGTTCTCTGCCTGGCGGGCTGGGTCGAGTATCCCTACTCGCAAACGAATTACGCGGCGGCGACGGCGGGCGTCACGCTCAAGCCGCCCACGATCGAGCGTCAGCGCGACGACGGCGCCTGGGAGCTGATCGAGCCGCACGCCGGCTACCCCGCCGGTCTGCCTCGCCTGACGACTCTCGACCTGACCGGCAGGCTGACGGGCCGCCGCTCTGTGCTGCGAATCAAGACGAACATGGAGTGCTATTACGATCAGGCGTTCATCGCGTTACGCGACGTTGCGGCGGAGCGATCGCTGCGGGTCACGACGCTGCCGGTCGCCCGGGCGGTTCTCGGTCATCGCGGCTACACCCGCGAGATCTCGCCCGACGGCCGCCAGCCCTTGATCTATGACTACGATTACGTGGACCCCGCCCCCCTGGCCTGGCTCTCCGGCAAGCTCACGAAGTATGGCGACGTGGTTCGGCTGCTCCGGAACGATGACGACCAGTTCTGCGTGATTGGTCCGGGCGACGAGACCCGACTCGAGTTCGACGCCGCCGGCCTGCCCGCGCTGGCGTCCGGCTGGACCCGCGGCTACGTGCTACGAGCGGTAGGCTACTGCAAGGATGCCGACCCGTTCACGG
>JBMFUH010000685.1:0-4311 GCA_049966735.1 Isosphaeraceae bacterium | reverse complement strand
CGCCCCCCGGCGTCTGGCAAGCCCTCTCCACCCGCGCCGGCGGCGAGGCTGTGGGGACCGAAGCCTATTGACTTTGTAGCGGATGCACTTTGCAGTACCCGGAAAATCCTCGCTTCAAATGGGCAGGCGCGGCATTTCTCTCTGGCATCCGGCCGGAGGATGCGTTGTAATTCATTTCTTGCAAACTGCAACGGGCGGGACCGGTGCTTGACGCTGACAGGTGGTCTCCTACAGGCCCGGCTCGGTCTGGTTGCCGGCTGGACGTTTCCTCTCCATTAGGCTGTCGGGCAAGAATGTCCGACCTACTTTGATGGCGGCGCTCTGATGAAGCTCGAGACCCTCTGCCTGCACGGCGGCACACAACCTGACCCGACGACTCTGTCGCGGGCGGTGCCGATTTACCGCACCAGCTCCTATGTGTTCAAGAGCGCCGAGCACGCCGCGAATCTCTTCGCCCTCAAGGAACTGGGGAACATCTATACCCGGCTCATGAACCCGACGACCGACGTGCTCGAGAAGCGGGTTGCGCTTCTTGAGGGAGCACCTGAGCTGGGAGGGCTGGGGGTCGCCTCGGGGACCAGCGGGATCTTCTATTCCATCATCAATCTGGCCCAGCAGGGCGACAACATCGTCTCGGCCCGGAACCTCTATGGAGGCACGTACACCCAGTTTCACGATATCTTGCCCACGCTCGGAATTACGGCCAAATTCGTTGATTCAAACGACCCCCAGAATTTCGCCCGGGCAATCGACGGCAAAACGCGTGCCCTGTTTTGCGAGACCGTATCCAACCCCGCGCTGGAGATCACCGATCTCGAGGCCGTCGCGGGGCTGGCTCACAACCACGGGATTCCCTTGATCGTGGACTCAACCTTCTCCACGCCTTACTTGACGCGGCCCCTCAGTCACGGGGCCGACATCGTGGTCCACTCGCTCACGAAGTGGTTTGGCGGGCACGGGACGGGAATCGGCGGGATTGTCGTGGACAGCGGGAAATTCCCCTGGGCCGCGGGAAAGCATCCGCTCTATACCATGCCCGATACAAGTTACCACGGCCTGCGCTGGGGGATTGATCTGCCCGATGCATTGCGGCCTTTGGCATTCATCCTCCGGATGCGAACCGTACCGCTGCGCAACCTGGGTGCTTGCATTGCTCCGGACAACTCCTGGATGTTCCTCCAGGGTATCGAGACGCTGCCCTTGAGAATGGAACGTCACTGTGAGAATGCCCTGGCCGTCGCCAGGTTTCTCAAGTCGCATTCCCGTGTCGACTGGGTGCGATTTCCCGGCCTCGAAGACGATCCGATGTTTGCCCTCAACCAGAAGTATCTCCGCGGCAAGGGAGGTTCCATGGTGGTTTTCGGCATCAAGGGGGGCAAGGAGTCGGGACGGGCTTTCATTGATGCACTCAAGCTCTTTTCCCACCTGGCCAACGTCGGGGATGCCAAGAGCCTGGCGATTCACCCGGCCACGACCACCCACTCGCAGCTTGACGACGAGCAGCAGAAGGCGGGGGGCATCACGCCGGAACTCGTGCGGTTGAGCGTGGGAATCGAGCACATTGACGACATTCGCGCGGACCTGGATCAAGCCCTCCGCGCAACGGCCTCGGCCTGATCGTTTTACGTCGAACTACCCCGGATCGTTTTCATAACACTCCGACTGACTGAAACATCTGATCGCTGGTTTCATGAGTCACTCCATCGGCAAAGTTCAAACGCAGTTTTTCGAGTACAACAACCCGGATAGCCCCCTGGCGCTGCGCGTCGGTCCGCCGTTGGCTCGCTTCACGCTGGCCTACGAGATGTATGGCCGGATGAATGCGGACAAATCGAACGTCATCTTGCTCTACCACGCCATGACGGGTACCCAGCACGCGGCCGGCACCAACACGGAGGTGCCGGGGCTCGACGGCCGCTGGACCGAGGAAGTGCACGAAGGGTGGTGGAATGGCTTCATCGGGCCGGACAAGGCCCTCGACACCCGCCAGTTCTGCATCCTCTGCGTAAATTACCTGGGCGGATGCTATGGCACGACCGGGCCGGCCTCGATCAACCCCGAGACGGGCGCTTACTGGGGACCTTCCTTTCCCGTCTTGCGGATGAGCGACATCGTCGATTCGCAGATGAAGCTCCTTGATCATCTGGGTGTGACTCAGTTGCACGCGACCGTGGGGGCCTCGATCGGTGGGTTTCTGGCGCTTCTCACGGCCACGCGCTATCCCGAACGGGTCCGGATCGTGCTGTGCGTGGGGACGGGAATCGAGACCACCATCTATCAGCGGATCATCAACTTCGAGCAGGTAAACGCCATCGAGGCTGATCCCAATTTCCGCGGTGGGGACTATTACGATGGCCGGCAGCCGGAGCTCGGCCTGGCCCTGGCCCGGCGCATCGCTCACAAGACCTTCGTCTCGCTCGATACCTTGCGCGAGCGGGCCCGCACCGAGATCGTCAGCCAGAAGCCTCCCTACGGCTGGTACGAGATGAACCACCCCGTCGAGTCGTACATGCTGCACCAGGGTGTGAAGTTCGTCCATCGATTTGACGCCAATTCCTACCTGCGTATTCTCGACGCCTGGCAATGGTTTGACCTGGTGGCGGAGGCTGGCGCCCGCGATTTCAAGGAGCTATTCCAGCGCTGTCGGCATCAGGAATTTCTGGTTTTCAGCATTGACTCGGACCTGTCTTTTCCGCCGGCGGAGCAGGCCAAGCTGGTTCAGCTTCTCAAGCGCGCGCGCGTTCCCGTCATGTGGATCACGGTGCACTCGGACAAGGGTCACGACTCCTTCCTACTGGAACCTCGGCTTTTCACCCCCCACATTCACCAGGTGTTGAACCACGATGGCTATGTGGAGCCTTGAGAATCAGACCGTGCAATGTCCGCAACGCATGCACAAGGCAATCACTCGAAGGGAGAGACGAGCATGACGAGACGAACCCACCTCATTCTCGCGACGACCTCGGCCGTCGTCGTGTTTCTCGGCGGTTGGGCCATTGGACAGGATCAGCCCCATCGCAAGCTCGGTTACAAGGACACGCCAATGCTGCCCGGAGGCCGTTGGCACGTCCACGATGGCGATCGCCCGTTGCCCAGGGTGATTACTCCCGGAACATGCAGCACGCAGGAAGCTCCAGGCAAGGCTCCCTCTGATGCCATCGTCCTGTTTGACGGTAAGGACCTTGCACACTGGCGCACCAGTGAAGGCGAGCCGGCGCGCTGGAAGATCGAGAACGGGGCGATGGTGATCCGGCCCCGCGCGGGGGCAATCCGGAGCGTTGAGGAGTTTGGCGACTGTCAGCTCCACCTGGAATTCGCCTCGCCGGTTCCTCCCGTAAGTGAGGATCAAGGGCGGGGCAACAGCGGCGTGATGTTCTTTGGACGCTACGAGATCCAGGTCCTGGACAGTTTCAAGAACCTGACTTACGCCGATGGCCAGGCGGCCGCGATCTACGGCCAGTACCCTCCGCTGGTCAACGCCTCGCGAAAGCCCGGAGAGTGGCAAACGTACGACATCATCTTCACGGCACCCCGCTTCAAGCCAGATGGTGCACTCGAATCACCCGCCTATGCCACGGTGTTGCACAACGGAGTGCTGGTCCATAACCACACGGCCTTGCTCGGTCCCATGGCCTTCCGTGCCCTGGCTCATTACCGGCCGCACGGTCCCAAGGGGCCGATCCTGCTCCAGGACCACGGTAATCCCGTGCGCTTTCGGAACATCTGGGTGCGGCCGATCAAGGGTTACGATCAAGGCTGACGGAGCGTGGATGATGTACCTGACGCTCGTGAATGCGCTCGGCGTGATCCTCGCCGGTGCGGCTACCGGCATTCTCGGGGCGATCCTGGGAACCGGTGGGGGCGTCTTCCTCATCCCCGTGCTGGTGCTCGTCCTCGAAGTCCCGATGCATTACGCCGTGGCAACAAGCCTCGTCTCGGTGATCGCTACCTCCAGCGCGGTGGCCAGTACCAACGTCGAGCGCGGCACGGCTAACATGCGGTTGGGCATGACGCTGGAGATTGCCACGGCGCTCGGGGCATTAGTAGTGGCCTGACCGCCGGATGGCTGGCCGAGCATATGCTGGAGGTCCTGTTCGCGACGGTCCTGCTGCCGACTGCCTACTTCATGTGGCGCGGAAGAACCGATGGCGCGGCGGCAGCGACTGAGCCCGTGTCTCCACCCGCCGACGCGGGACCAGATCTCCATGGAGTTGACCTTGGAGTCCTCGGCGGGAGATACCATGAGGAGGCTAGGGGTGGGTAGATGAAAATAATCCTCTTTTCGCGGTAATTGGGCTTGCGAAATTGGAG
>JBMFUH010000684.1:0-4315 GCA_049966735.1 Isosphaeraceae bacterium | reverse complement strand
CTCTGATGATCGTTCAGCGAAGTGCCAGCTCAACTTCACGGCTTCAAGAATAGGGGAGCAAGCAAGGCGAGTCTGGCCAGGGTACTTGACGCCTCGGTCACTGCGAGGAAACACGTTTGACCCGAGTTCATCGCCGAGGAGCAAACGTCGAGCAGCAGTGCTCGGTTTCCCAGAGGACGACCTCGACGACGGGCAAACCGGCGTCGTGGGTCTTGTCGAAAATCAAGCGGGCGATGTTCTCGGCGGTCGGGTTCTCGTCCATCACGAAGACGCGCTCGCCCCGCTCCTGGAGCACTGGCAAGATGGGATCGTCACGGCAGAGGAGCATGTTGTGGTCGAGGTTCTCGTCAATCCAGCGCTGGATCTTCTGCTTGATCTCGCCAAAGTCCACGAGCATCCCCCGCTCGTCCAGGTCGGGCCCCTCGAGCGTGATCACGGCCCGGCCGTTGTGGCCGTGGAGATGACGGCACTTTCCCGTGTAGTTCAACAGCCGGTGGCCGTAACAGAAGAAGATTTCGCGAGTCACTCGAAACATGGATAAAAAACCTCGACTGAGGCCTTGCCCGGCCTTGATCTGAATGCCCCTTCGGGCTGGCTTCAAACTCGTCAGGTTGCCGCCGACCGACGTTGAATCGCGGCGTAGCGGGTGCGGTCGGGAACTCCCGCGTCCCGAAATCCCTTCTGCCGCTCCGCACACTTGTTGCAGCAGCCGCAGTGCAGGCCGTCGACCGGATGGATACAGGAAAAGGTCAGGTGCAAGGGCAAGTTCTTCCCCCGCAGGATGACGTCCGGCTTGTGCAGTTGATCGAATGGGCGGATCAGCCGAGGCCCGCCAGACATTGCCCGGCTCAAGACCGACTGGAGATCCTCGAAGAACTCCGGCGTGCTGTCCGGAAACGGATTGGAGCCGAGCGAGCCCAGAGCCAAAGCGTCAACTTGCCGCAGCCGGCACCAGACCGACGCCTTCACCGTGAGCAAAAGGTTGCGGCCCGGCAGGTAAACCGCGTCATCAGCAGTCTCGGCGTCCGGCACAGCATCACCGCCGGTGCTCCAGTGAGGACCGTAAACGTCGCGAACCGGCTCGTCGAGCACGGTGAGCGGTTCCAGGCCCCGCGCCGTCACGGCGGTCAAGAAGGCTCGGGCCGCCGCCAGCTCGATCTCTTCCCATGCCAGGCCGCACCGGATGTAAAGCGGCCAGACCCGCTCATGCCGCCCTAGCAGCTCGACGGCCAGCACGGCACTGTCCAGCCCGCCGCTGATCAAGACCGCCGCGGTAGATCGAGTTTCTGGTCGCATGAGCAGTGTAAGACCCGACAATTCGTTTCCCTTTACCGGCACATCGCCGGCCGCGCGCACAGAATCGATTCTAGGCACGCGTCAACCTTTGATCAACCGGGGGGGTCGATGGACTGTGGCTGGCCAGGCTCGGTATCGGGCCAGGTTCCCCGGTCCAGGAAGTGATCGACCCATTCCAGGGCCTCCCGCTTGCTTTGCACGCGCCTCTCGAGCTGGGCCTCGCGAATCGTCTCGAGGATGACGGCGAAACGAACGCTCGGCTTCAGGCCATGCCGCACCAGGTCATGACCCGTCAGGAGGGCCGGCGGGTTGATCGGACCGGTCGGCTGATGCTCGAGGTAGAACTCGCAGTAATCAATGTGTTCCGTGTCTCCCGTGGAGGCGAGCGCGTCGGCCCGGTGCAACGCCAGAAGCTCGTGGATGCCAGGCTGGGCCAGCATCCACTTGAGCTTGGATTCCCGCAGCTTCTTGGCTTCCCCCAGGTACTGGTGATTCGCGACCAGCCAGGTGATCCGCTCCCGCTCGGCGTTGGACAGGCGCAGGTTCTGGCAAAGCCGGTCGGCGATCCGCGCGCCGACCTGATCATGATTGTGAAAGCTGGTTCGACCGTTGTGGCGAGCGCGGGTGAACGGCTTGCCCACGTCGTGGACGAGGGCCGCGAACGCCAGGGCGAAGCTGGGACGGGGCGGCAAGAGACGCAGCACGAGCATGGTGTGATCCCAGAGGTCTCCTTCCGGCTGGACCGGTTTGCCCTGAAACAACCCCCTCATTTCGACCAGCGGAGGCAAGACCGCGGCGGCCAAGCCGACATCGAGGGCCAGGTTCATGGCCAGCGCGCGGCTGTCGTGCACGAGCATCCGCCGCAGTTCCTGGGCAATGCGTTCCGGTGAGACCAGAACGACTTCCCGGGCCATCTCCTTGAGAGCTTGCAGCGTGCCGGTCTCGATCGTCAGGTGGAACCGGGCCGCGAACCGGACGGCCCGCAGCAGGCGCAGCTTGTCTTCGCGGAACCGGGCCGCGGGATCGCCGATGGCTCGCAGGACCCCGTCGCGCAGGTCGTCGAGCCCTCCCACGTAGTCGACCACCTGGTTCGTTTCCGGGTCCATGAACATGCCGTTGATCGTGAAATCGCGGCGGGCGGCGTCGAGTTCGGGAGAACTGAAGACGACGGAACTGGGTCGACGGCCGTCCACATAGGCCAGGTCGCTACGGAAGGTGGCCACTTCCACCTCGATTCCCGGCCGACGAGGTTGACGGACCCGGACCACGCCGAACGCGACCCCGACGGGGATGGAACGGAAGGGCAAGGTCCGCATCACTTCTTCCGGCGTGGCGCTCGTGGCGACGTCGTAGTCCGCCGGGAGCAGCCCCAGGATGATGTCGCGGACGCACCCGCCGGCCCAGAGCGCCTGGAAGCCTGCCTGCCGCAACCGCGAGACGACCTCGATGGCGAAATCGCGTCGGGCTTCCGGATCAGACATCGGGCGTCTCCTCTTTCTCGGCCTGCTCCCTCTCTCCGGGCTCCGGATCAGGCAGAGCTACCGATCGCCAATCCTCTCCAGAGACGATCCGGATCGCCAGATGCGTGTCGCCGTACCGCCGGATGTCCCAGGTTGAGAAGTCCGGCAAGATCTCCTCATCGAGGTCCCGACCGGCCTCCACCGCGATCACCGATCGAGGAGGCAGCTTGTCCCGTAGCGCCGCCAGCAGCTCGCGAATCCGCCGGCGGCGAATCTCATACTCGCGGTAGGGCGGGTCCACGAAAACGGCCAGCGGCGTGGGATCGACGGGCTCGTAGGAGCGAGCCCAGCGATAGGCGTCGGCCAGCCGCACCTGGGTGCGATCCTCGTACCGCAACGTGGCGATATTGCGGTGGATCAGGCCCACGCTCTCGCGGTCCTTCTCCACGAAGAGGGCACGAAGGACGCCCCGGCTGAGGGCTTCCAGTCCCAGCGCTCCGGTTCCGGCGAAGAGATCGACGGCCACCCGGCCGGGCATCAGTTCACCGACGATGTTGAAGAGCGACTCGCGCACCAGGTCGCTGGTGGGCCGCATGCTGGCCTTGGCTCGAGGACCATCAAACTTGTGTCCTCGGCGCTGCCCCGCGATGATCCGCATGGAGGAACGCCTCCGTTGCTCAAGCGATTCGCAACCCAGTCCGACTCGCCTTTTCAAGATTTGGCAAGATATCAAAATCATAGGCGGACAGGGCCGACGACGCCACCGAATCGCCCCGTCGGGAATTCTGAGGCGTCCGATCTTCGCGAGGTTCGCTCACTCCGCCAGGTGTTGGCGACGGCCATCCGCCGATCGTTGATCTCGCCAGAGCCGATGAAGCTCGATCAGGTTTGCGGCCTTGAGGTCCGCCTCCGGGGGCGGCGGCGCATTGCCTTTGTGCAGCCAGATGGTGATCATGCCGGCCGCCCTGCCCCCCGCGATGTCCGAGGGAAGGTTGTCTCCCACCATCGCCGCCTCGTTCGGTTTGCAGCCCAGCCGCGCGATCGTGACCTCGAAAAGCGGGAGATTGGGCTTGCCCACGACGATCGGCCTGACGCCCGACGCCACGGCAACCGCCTCCGCCAGGGCGCCATTGCCGGGATCAAACTGATCCTCGGCCACCGGAAAGCGGGCATCCATGTTGACCGCGAAAAACGCCGCCCCGGCCGCCACGGCCCGTGCCGCGGCGCGGAGACGGCCAAAGTCGAACGCCGGGTCGTTACCGACCACCACCGCTTGCACTCGCGGCCACTCCGCGACGGGAACGACATCGTGGCCCGACGCCTCCATCCGTTGCGCCAGGTCTCCTGTGCCCAGGGACAGCACCCGGACCTTTCCCAGCCTCTGGAGGATCTCGTCACCCACGAGGTCAAAGGCCGCCACCACGTCGCGCTCGCCTGCCTGGATGCCCAACTCCGAGAGCCTGCGTGCCAGGATGGCCGCGCCATGGCGTGAGGAATTGGATGCGAAGACCATGGGGATTCCAGCCTGCCGCAGCTCGGCGACGAAGTCGATCGCGCCG
>JBMFUH010000683.1:0-4316 GCA_049966735.1 Isosphaeraceae bacterium | reverse complement strand
GCCGCCGGCCACTCCCCCCTCGCCCCTGGCCATCAAAACAAACCTCAAGGCTGCACCTTTCGAGAAGACCGATTTTCGGTTCCCGATCAACCTGGCCACCGCTCTGCGACTGGCCGATGCCCGGCCGCTGATCGTCGCGGCGGCCCAGGCCAGAGCCTGGATCGCCGAGGCCGAGCTGGCGCGGGCCAAGGTGCTCTGGATTCCCGACCTCAACATCGCCGCGGATTACATTCGTCACGACGGCGGCGGGCCAGACTTCAACAAGGGCATCCTGACGGCACCGAGCGTGAATTTCTTCTACGCCGGCGGCGGGCTGACGGGGTTCATCTCCACGACCGACGCCATCTACCAGCCCCTGGCGGCCCGGCAGGTCTTGAATGCTCAGCACTGGAACATCCAGTCGGCCAAGAACGACGCGCTGCTCGAGACGGCCGACGCCTACTTCATGGTACACCAATATCGCGGCACCTATGCCAGCGGGCTTTACATGGTCGAACGAGCCCGTGAGGTTTACAACCAGGTCATCAGCCTGAGCAGTGACCTGGCCACTCCCTTCGAGAAAGACCGGGCGCGGAACATGCTGGCCGAGCTTTCCCAGCAGGCCGTCTCGGCACGGCAGGGCTGGCGCGTTCAGAGCGCCCGATTGACCAAGGTGCTCCGGCTCGATCCCCGCGCGGTCGTCGAGCCGCTGGAACACGATCACCTTCAGATCACCTTGATCGACCCCAGCCGGACCTTCGACGAGTTGATGCCGATCGCGCTTGACAACCGCCCCGAGATCGCCGCGCGCCGGGCGCTCGTTGCGGCGGCGGAGGTCAAGGTTCGCCGGGAAAAGGCCAGGCCATTCATTCCCATTGCAATCCTCAACGGATTTCAGTCTCCTGGTGGCATGCTGATCCAGGGCGGGATCTTCGGCCTGGGCCCCAACAGCAGCCTCAACCAGTGGTTTGGCCGTGACGATGTCAGCGTCCAGCTCATCTGGCAGGTGGAGAACTTCGGCATCGGCAACCTGGCACGGATCAAGGCCCAGCGCGGGCTGGAGTCGAGGGCCATCGTCGACCTCCGAAACGCTCAGGACATGGTGGCTGAGGAAGTGAACCAGGCCCAGGCTCGCCTCCAGTCGGCGTCGGCCCGGGTTTCCCAGGCCGATCGCGCCTTGCGCACGGGCATCAGCACCCTGAATGGCGCGCTGGAAGGCCTGAAGCATACGAGCCGTTTCGGCGACGAACTTGTCCTCATCACCCGTCCGCAGGAGGCGATCTACGCCCTCGAGCTCTTGAAAAGGGCCTTTGATGAGTATTTCGGCACCGTGGCCGAGTACAACCGGGCGCAGTTTGAACTCTTCCACGCGCTAGGCTATCCGGCCCGCGAAATCGCCCGCTTTCAGCCTGCCGGGGAAGTCTTGCCGGTGAACACGGCAAGGCCGGCTTACCTCCCGCCCGTGGGCAACGGACCACCGCCGGCCACGCGATGAATCCGGGCCAGAGAACACGACGAACGCGCAACTCTTCCCGAGCATCCCCCAAGTATCGTCCCACAGCGCGGCCGAGCCGCAACCAAAAGACGGTGCAGGGCCACGGATTGAACACGGATTGAACACGGATTGAACACGGATAAGATGCGTGGTCGCCATCATGGCCCCGCGCGCTCGATCACCCGGGGCTGCAACCCCAGAGCTTGCCACGGAAGCGCTGGCGAAATCGTGTCCGGCGTACAAGATTCTCGAAGTTCGTAGTACAGGAGCGATCCACTCGTCACGAGAGTCAGATCGGCGCGTGTGCGGGGCAGGCCCTGACCGGAGCATAAAGTCATTACAACCTTGGGACTTATCTCGGGGTCAGTCCCGTTGGGACACCAAGCCGCGGAGTACGGTCGCGGCTCGACAGTGTCGCTCCGGCAACATCCACAAGGTTACAAAAGCTGCCCAGGATCGTCCACGAACTTCTCCGTATCTTGCGTAGAAGTTCAGGGGAAAGAATCTAAGCCGTGGCCCCATGGATAACAAAACGCCCTCACAAACCGGACTCCGGAGCGAGGGCGAGAGCAGTCAGTCAGAAGCATGGTCGGGGTGCTGGCTTCCGGGTGGTGATGCAGACGAGGCTTACCGGGCGACGATCAGCTTGCGGCGAAGGAAGAAGGCGGCGGAAAGGCCGAATGTCCAGACCAGGATGGTCGTCGGCTCGGGGACGGGCTGG
Organism: Isosphaeraceae bacterium; assembly: GCA_049966735.1. Lineage (GTDB taxonomy): Bacteria > Planctomycetota > Planctomycetia > Isosphaerales > Isosphaeraceae > Aquisphaera. The sequence goes on along the minus strand of JBMFUH010000683.1, from coordinate 2,121 downwards.
ACGATTTCCTGGGCGCCCAGAGTACCGCTCGTGGCTGTTTGCTGATTCGCGAGGGCGGCTTGAATGGCTTGGGCCGCGGCACTGCTGAACGTCGCGCTCGGATCGGTCATCATCGACCAGTTCGCATTGCGGGCGTCGATGTAGTTGCCCGTCTGGTCGTAATTCTCGCCAACGCCGAAAGAGAGCATCAGCTCGTGGGAGATGTTGTGGGCGACGATCCACTCAAGCTGGTCGAGACTCTGAGCCGACTTGGCGATCTGGTCGATGAAGCTGAAGCCGCTGGCGCCGATCTGGGTCATGCCGATGACCCCCGGGACCGTGTTGCTGCCCGTGTTGGAGACCAGGCTGAGTGTGTGGGCGGCGAGGACAGTGGGATCGGTTGTCAGCGAGATGTTGACCCCGCTTTGCTGGAACGTCTGCTGCACGCGCTGCAGAATGGTGCTGTCGAAAGCGGCGATTTGCTGGCTGTTGGGCTGGCCGCCGAAGAAGCTGGAAATCTGGCTGCTGTCATACCAGGGCTGAGCGTTTCCCGTCGTGATCTGGCTGGCCAGAGGGTAAGGTCCGTTACCAAGGTTGAGGAACGCATTGACCATCGGCGTCGATGTGGTGGTTGTCGCGACCGAGGAAGACGAGTAAGATACAGGGGGTGGGCTGGCCACAGCCGACGTGGCGGCCGAGAAAACCTGGGTGTTCTGGCTGGTTTGGGATGACGCGGTTGAGCTGCCTGACGGACCATAGAATGCAGTAGCAAGCTGGTTGGGCGTCCACTGCGAGGCGACGGTGCTGGGGTCGCTCGACCACCACCAAGCCCAGTTCCCTGTCGTCCCGGACATGGGTGCAGCCTGGGCTGAGATGCCCAGAAGCTGCCAGACCAGGATGCCGAGGGCCAGGTTCTTGAGGGCGGTCATCACGAACCTCCTGTTCTCGGAACTCCGAGCGGCCTTCCTGGCAGCCCGTGACCGACAAATCGTGCCGGTCGATCAGGGAAAAACCGTGAGAGCGTTTTGTTCTGGTTGTAGGCGGCCAGCAGGAGAGCAACAATCGTGCCAACTGACAGGCACCGACGCGACCGTCAGGAAGGGAATTGTCTCAATTTTTCTGCTCGAATTGCCGGCTGGCCGTTGCGCACGGTCAGTGGCGAATGCCAACATACCGGCGCGGCGCGCGTCTCCCTCGGAAATGACGTGGTTTTCACGATTTTCGCGGTGAGCCGTTCACGATCGATCTCGCCGGTGCTCTCTGGGCGGCGATCACGCGAGTTCCCCATCGACCCGAGAAAGAATGACAAAAAATCGGATCGACCTGCTCAATTGTTCCATTCCAGCCAGCGAGAATGGGCAAAACTCACAATCGATTGTGAAAAACTTGCAAAGCTGGTACTTCCGGCAAGTCTGTCTCCAGGGTGTCAGTGAATTCCGTAAGGCGAGAGAGCGGGGGCAGGTTGAGTCGTCCTCGGGGAACGACACATCGTCGTTACGCTCACCAGCCCTCTCGAGAAGTCACCGGCGTTCAAACCCTCCCCCGAACCCGTGCCCCGCTTGTCGCGTCCGGCTATGATGCGGAATCAGAGAACCAACGATTCAAGCGAAGGCGAAGCCGGGGGTGAGCCATGGGACAGAGCGGAGCCTACACCGGGCCCCTCGAGAAGATGGGGCCGTGTCAGTGGAAGATTCCCAGGAGCTACCGCGAGGACATGCGTGTGGACGGCTTGATCTTCGCCGATGACACGCTCATCGAGCAGATCAAGAAGGACCAGGGGCCCGAGCAGGTGGTCAACGTGGCGACCTTGCCGGGCATCCAGAAAGCCAGCCTGGCCATGCCCGATATCCACTGGGGCTACGGCTTTTGCATCGGCGGCGTGGCGGCCACTGATCCGGAACAAGGGGGCGTGATCTCGCCCGGCGGCGTCGGCTACGACATTAACTGCGGCGTCCGCCTGCTCCGCACCGACCTCGACTGGACCGACGTCAAGGACCGGATCAAGCCACTGGTGGACCAGCTCTTCCGCGACATCCCCACCGGAGTAGGCCAGCGCGGGCGGTTCGTCTTCAACAAGCCCGAGCTGGTCAAGCTGCTGGCGGAGGGGGCGTCGTTCGTGGTGGAAAAAGGCTTCGGCACCGA
>JBMFUH010000682.1:0-4316 GCA_049966735.1 Isosphaeraceae bacterium | reverse complement strand
GGCCGCATTCTCTAATGAGTCAGACAACATCGGATCTCCTTGTCCGCGTTGCTTCATTGGTCGCTAGCCTTGACTTCTGTTGGCATTCCGGCTAATGAATACTCGCTCCCTCCGCATTCAGCAAGAGCCAGCTACGCAATCCTGGCGAGAGACCGAAGGATCTCATGACCCGACGCGAGGGGTCTTGCCTGGTGGGATCTCGCCCTGTTACTATCTATTTGTATAGATTGTAGCGAAGCGCGGAGCCCCAGCGGGAGACAGATAATGAACCCAGGACAAACCGTTCTTCCGCCATGCCAGATCTCCTCCGGCGGCTTTTCCGGGGAGAGCGTCTTTCGCATCGCCTTAACCAACAAGAAAGAGTATGTGGGCGTTGCGGCGGTCGATTACTGCCGTCGGCAGGACAAGTCCGCGGTCGGTACCAATGAACCCGCCAAGGGGGAGCGGATCAGTGGCTATGTCGAGGGTCGCGTCGTTGCAAACGGCGGCCGCGAGGGGATGAGCCCAGGTCTCGAGATGCCAGGCCGCGTGCCGCCGGATCCGGCGGCACGCGGTGGCGTAAATCGGGGGCGGCTCCGGCGCCAGTGCCGGATCCATCTCGCCGATCAGTCTCAGCAGGTCGCCGTAGAGGTTGAACTGCCGGGGCGCGACCAGGTCGACAATCGCGACCGAGACCCGCTGCTGGAGCAGGGCCGCACACTTGGTCACGAACGCGCGGCGGTTCTCGGGCCGGTCCTTGTTGGCGGGGCTGACAATTTCCACGGCCGCGACCAGGCGACGGCGGCGCTTCGTGTCGTAGATCCGGACCTCATACTCATCTTGGTCCGGCAGGTCCGTGATGACATCCAACGTGGGTCGCGGGGGCGCCCACACCGCGGTCGCGACGCCGCCTTCACCCTCACTCGCGCCCGTGGTCGCCGCGAAGGCGGCGCGGTCGTCCTTGTCGTAGGTCGATAGGTCGATCTCCATGGAGGGGCCCGAGTTGAACGCGCGGTGCGGCGACCTAGCGCGGCGGGAGTTTCCGGTTCAGGTCCATCACGATCACGGTCGGCCATGCGCCGAGAATGGGGCCATCTGCTTTTCGCCTCGATCGTCACCGCGACGACGCCTTTCGCGTCGTGGATTGTTGAGCCACTGATCCAACACGGATGGAACACGGATCGGACAAGGAGAGGGCCTCCCCGTGCAGCGTCCCGATACATGGTCGCAGGCCACGGGACAGAAATCCCATCCGTGTTCATCTGTGGCTTATTCCCCCCTGTCCCGATCCGTGGCGAGGGGCCGACGCCTGGAGCATCACCGCACGCCCATGACACGCACTGTCGTCTCCCATTCGTGAGATTCGTTGGATTCGTGGTTCCTTCCGTCTGGCGTTCCTCTCTCCGTCATCCGCACTATTACACAGATATAATTATCTCTGTGGCTTCAGGCGAGTTGCTGCGCGGCCTCAGGGCCGCACCGCGGTCACGACGGAACTCATCGCCTTGTCCTGGATGGCCAGCTTGGGGTCGTGGAAGCCGGCGGCTTGCAGGTCTTCCGCCAGTTCGGCGAAGGTGAAGGTCGTGCCGGAGGGGGTGTTGACCAGCATGTTGATGGCGAACAAGGCCCCTTCCACCGGTCGGGTCCGGTCGGGTTCCATCACGATGTCGCGGATGCCGATCAGTCCGCCAGGGGTGAGCGCCCGGTGCACCTTGGCGAACAGCTCGCGGTTCTGAGACCGGGAATTCTGGTGGACGATCGCGCTCACCCACGCCAGGTCGGCGCCCTTGGGCAACTCATCCTGGTAGAAATCGCCGGGGCTGAAGCTGACGCGGTCGGCGAACTCGGTGCCGGCGAATCGTGCCTGGGCCTGGTCGATCGCGTGGGGCAGGTCGAAGATGACCGCCCTGGTACCCGGCCGAGCCCGCAAGAAGGCCAGGGTCCAGGTCCCCGAGGCGCCACCGACGTCCAGCAGTTGGGTGAAAGGAGGTGGCCCAAATCGGGCCACCAGGCCAGCGGCCAGCGGGCCGGAGACCGAGTGCATCGCCGCGATGAACGCGGCCGAGTCCGCCGCCGCCCCCCGGATGCTCGCCGGTCTGGGGGCCGGAATCCCCGCCTTCACCGTCCAGGCCAGGTTGGCCCAGCCCCGGAGAATGACCATCCGATGCCAGATCATGGGGAGATACGTCTCCGGGCCGTCAGACCGCAAGAGCGGCCGGAGCTCGACCGGCACCTGATAGCGCTCGCCCTCCTTCTCCAGCACCCCCAGGGCGGCGAGCGCGTCGAGCAGCATGGTCAAGGCCCGCGGGTTGACCTCCAGCCGGCTGGTCAGCTCCGCGCTGGAGAGCGACTGATCGCCCAACGCCGAAAACACTTCCAGCTCCGCCGCCGCTCCCACCACGCAGGCCGGCTGATAACCCGCCATCATCTCCATGAGCCCTTGCCGATCGAGCTTTGAGACGTTCATCGTTCCGCGCCTTCTCCCAGATTGACTCCGAAACTCCTCGGCCACCGGCATTCACTTTGAACAGTCAGGGCCGGGAAGTCTACCGGGCAGCTTGAAAACACAAACCCACACCGATCCGGAGCGTGGAGCAAGGAAACCACGGATGCGGAATAATCACGCGCCGCGTCAGGCTACGATGATCACGGCTTCGGGCGCTCGTCCTCCATCTCCCGGGCGAGCCGCCGCATCACCAGGCAGGCGGACTCGACATCGTCCCAGGCCGCATCGAAGTCCATCCGCGCGGCGGCGGCGGTGGGCTGGTGCCAGTGCGGCAGCCGACCAGCGTCACGCCGAAAAGTCCCCGCGCGAGGAGCGCCAGGCCGTCGGTGAACCCGGGAACGGTGAGCGGCTTGGGCAACTCCTGCCCACCCTCCGCCGCGGACTCCCTGCATCGCGCGACGAGCCCTGGCGGGTAGCGCGGGGGCAGACCGGCGAGCGGGATCTCCCACCCGAGGTCGTTGAGGAACAGTTCTTGGTAGGGAATAGACTGTTGCTCGATCGGGGTGCGAAGGGCGAAGGCACCATTTGGGCAGAGGAAATAGACGGCGGGAAAGAGATTCGCTTCCAGACTCCGCCAGGGAAGTTGGCAGCCGTTGTCCGACGGGACAGCATCCAGCACAAGTTCCTCGAATCCTTATATTCCTGGGCCTCATCCCTGCGCCTTTACTACTTTGGGAGCGCCCTGGGCAAAGATCGCTTGGGCTTCCTCGTCGAAAAGGAAGGCGGAAAGCCCGACGACAAGGATCCCAACGCCGTCGTGGCTCTTTACCAGCGGGCCGAGAAGGAATTCAAGGATGAGTTCAAGCAGGCAATTATACGCGAGATGGACGAGCTTGATTATCAGATCGAAGATGTCGGCCTGAAGTCACCGGTCTCGACTCGAGCGCTCTCAGGTGCACCATGGGTCGGCCTTTATGTTAAGGAGAAGGGGCTTTCGGGGATCACGGACCAACACAGTATGTCCCAGGGCATGTTTCGCGCGCTCTCAATCCTCGTTCAAGTCAACTACTCCCGAATGGCAAAGACGGCGACATGCGTCCTGATCGATGACATTGGCGAAGGGCTGGATTTCGACCGATCCTGTCGGCTAATCGATCTATTGCGCAAGAAGGCAAGTGAATCAAACATCCAGCTTATCTTAGCCACGAATGATCGGTTTGTAATGAACCGCGTTCCACTTGAAGAGTGGTCTGTGCTCCAGCGCCAGGGCAACCATGTTCGCGTCCGGAACTATCAGAATTCGCGAGACGTTTTTGAGGAGTTCAAGTTCACCGAACTGAGCAATTTTGACTTTTTTGCGACCGACTTCCTCGAAGAAGAGGTGGCGAAAGCGGCGCCATGAACAGACTGGCTGTCTTTGTCGAGGGCGAGACGGAGCAATTGTTCGTGGAACGACTGGTCCGGGAACTCGCTGGGAAGAAGGGATTGTATGTCGAACGTACAAGAGCGAGAGGAGGTGTTGCCACCAAGCGGCGCACCCGCTTCGTGAAAGCTGGCGAGCAGGGAAAAGGAGTTGATTATTATGTGTTGATTTCGGCAGGTAAGCTTTATCGTTCCGGAGGCGCGTCGGTCGGATCGACCGACGCATCCGGGGAGTCACTTCGCGTCTCGATGTTATCTGTATGTTCGTCGCCATCGACTCGCGAACGGTTTCCTCCTACGGTGTATGTCATGTCTTGATCACGAGCTGGGCGGAAACACCTTGAGCTTGGCACGGCTTCGCGGGCAGGGTCGTTCTGGCACGACACGGAATGATGGTCCGCGATCAACCGGGGGGCTGAGTGAGATCATCGGTGCTTTCCCCGTTCCGCCACCTGGAAACAAGCGGAAA
>JBMFUH010000681.1:0-4321 GCA_049966735.1 Isosphaeraceae bacterium | reverse complement strand
GGCCCGAGATCTGGCGAGGGCGTCGGGACGCCGCGTGACCGGCGTGGTTTTCATGGGCATGGGAGAGCCGTTCCTGAACTACGACCAGGTGATGAGCGCCGCGGCCATCCTCCATTGCCCCTGGGGCGGATCAGTCGGGGCGAAGGCCATCAGCATCAGCACCGTGGGACTGGTAAACGAGATCGACCGATTCACACGGGAGGGCCACAAGTACCGCCTTGTCATCAGTTTGGGCGCGGCCACCGACGCCCAGCGCGCCCGGCTGGTCCCGCTGGCCGCCCGCACTCCGGTGGCCGAGGTGATGGCTGCCGCCCGGCGTCACGCCCTGGCGCGAGGAGACCGTGTCACCCTGGCCTACGTCTGCATCGCGGGCGAGAACATGGGCGAGGGCGATGCCCGGGCGCTCGGGGAGCTGATCGGCGACACTCCGGTGCGGGTTGATCTCATCGAGGTCACCGACCCCACCGGGCACTTCCAGCCTCCCTCGCCAGACGAGCTGCGGGCGTTTCGCGATGCCCTCAGCCGATTTGTCGGCCAGCCCATCGTCCGGCGCTATTCGGGAGGAAAGGACATCCGGGCCGCCTGCGGCACTCTGGCCGGAGAAACCACGCTGATTCAGCCTGTCTCTCCTCCCAGCCTGTCCCGGCCCAGTGCATCAGTTCCGCAAATGAGTCCGCCGGCCGAGGTCGTGACGGAGCGCTGAGATCAGCTCGAGAATCGCCGCGCGATACGGACGCAACGGTGCCTGGCCGCGGACCCACGATTCGGCATGGGGCAGCGGTTCCAAGACACGACGTCCGCGACGGACCGTGCGCTCCACCACCCCCTTGTCGACGAGGAACAGCAGCACGGCCGCCGTGTGGCCCAGACGAACGTCCGCCCAGTACGCCGATCGGCTCAGATCGTTGTCGAGATGAAGGCCGACATAGTGCGACGTTTCCTCGACCAGAGCTGAGAGATGCTCGTCGTTGCGATGCAACTGATAATGGGCCAGACGCCCGTTCCAACTCTTTCGAAGTTTACGAACCAGTGATTTGGACACAGAAACAAAGATCCTCAGATTTCCCCAAGGAGCATGGGCCTGAACCACGCAGGCTTCTCTTGTTCTCCTACTTCATGATAGACCGTGCGACAAGAGAGGAGATGCACGATCACGACGTCAACCGCCGCGCGACGGCTTCACGCATCACATTGGCAGCCTCGATTCGAGCCCTGGCGGACGCCCTGTCCACGGCCTGCTTTCGCTTTGACATCGCCCCGGAGATCGACTATGTTCGGTAAGCGTAAGTCGAGTGATTTCGGCATGATCGGAATCGAGCACGAGGCTCGGTTCAGGGATCATTCGCCCTGGGAACGCCCCCGGGCGCACCTGTTCCTTTCGGAACCGCGATAACTCTATGTTTTCCCTCCTTGCCCGGCTCGTTCAACGTCACTCCTGGATCGTGGTGCTGGCCTGGGTGACCGCGTCCGTTCTGCTCTTTCGCTATGCGCCGCTCTGGGACGAGATCACCAAGGACGACAATGTCCGCTTCTTTCCCCCCGAATCTCCCAGCGTGATCGGCCAGGACCTGCTCGAGCGCGGGTTCCCCCAGGACGCGGCCAGCTCGCAGGTCGTCATCGTCTACGAGAGGGCCGACGCTCCCCTCACTCCGGAAGACTTCCGGGCGGTCGAGGACCGCGCCGCCGAGTTCAACGAGTTCGGTCAGGAGAATCCCGATTTGGGGGTCAAGAAGATCGACACCCACCGCTCGCCCGTGATCGGCCCCCGGTTGATCGGCAGGAAGACGGACGGCCCGGGCCAGGCGGTACTGACGATCGTCTCGCTGCGGGGGACGTATCTGTCCCGGAAGACCCGCCTCGCGGTCAACAAGATCCTCGAGTACCTCGACAAGAGCCCACCTCTGCCCTCCGGCTTGCGCCGGGTCGTGACCGGCTCGGCGGTGGTCGGCCACGACATCAACACCGCGGCCATCCAGAGCATCGACAGCACCACCAAGATGACGATCTTCCTGGTGGTCGTCATTCTCCTGATCGTTTATCGGTCTCCGCTCCTGGCGATGATTCCGCTCTTGACCATCGCCCTTTCGGTCGTGGCGTCAATGAAAGGGCTCGCCCTGCTGACGAAGGTCCCCGGACTCGGTTTCCAGGTGATCAACATCACGAAGGTCTTCCTGGTCGTGGTCCTCTTCGGCGCGGGGACCGACTACTGCCTCTTCCTGATCGCTCGCTACCGCGAGGAGCTGGCGCACGGCCGATCACGGCAGGAAGCCCTGCGCGAGGCCATCATCCAGGTCGGGGCGGCCCTGGTCGCCAGCGCCGGGACGGTCATCGTCGGGCTGGGCATGCTCTACTTCTCCAGCTTCGCCAAGATCCAGTACACCGGGCCCTCGATCGCCCTGGGCCTCACTCTCGCGCTTTTGGCCGCCCTGACCCTGGCGCCGATCTTGCTTTCTTGGCTGCGGGGAGCCATTTTCTGGCCGTTCAAACCGCCGCGTCCCGAGCAAGGGGCCGACTACGAGACCGAGAGCTCGCGGCAATCATGCATGAGCGGGTTCTGGCTCTGGATCGCCAATCTGGTGGTCAAATATCCTCTGTCGATCCTCACGGTCTGCCTGGCCGGCCTGATCCCGCTGGCGGCGATCGGCGCCGGAACCAAGGCCAACTACAGCCAGCTTGCCGATCTTGACCCGGACCGGCCCAGCGTGGTCGGCGCCAGCGTGATCCGCCAGTATTTCGCCGTGGGCGAGTTGAGCCCCACGGTCGCGCTCCTGCACAACGCTCATGTCGATTTCCGGTCTCCCGAAGGGCGCAAGGCGGTCGCCGAGGTCAGTCGCCGACTGCTGGCCATTCCGGTCGTTGCCGAGGTGCGGTCGCTCTCTCAGCCGCTGGGCAAGCCCCCCGCGCCCGAGGGCTCGCGCAACTTCCTCCAGCGGCTGGCCGATACGGCTCTCCGCGTGGCTGCCGATTCACGCTATGTCAGCACAAGACCGGAAAGCCGGGACGACCTCAATCACATCACCCGGTTCGACGTCGTGTTTCGAACCGATCCCTTCTCGGAATCAAGCCTCATTTCCCTGGAATCGGTGCGTCAGGTCCTCACCCTGGCGACCCGCCCCGGCGGCCCCATCCGCGGCGTCGACGAGATCGGCCTGGCCGGCTCGACTTCCGCGGTCAACGATCTCAAGACGGTCACCACCAGCGACCAGCGCAGGATGTACGTCCTGGTCACGTTGGGTGTCTACGTGATCCTCGTCCTCCTCTTGCGCCGGCCGGGAATCTGCCTGTACCTCATTCTCACCGTCGTCCTGGGCTATCTGGCCTCGCTGGGCATTACCGAGGTCGTCTTCAAGGCACTCCATCACAGCACCGAGCCCTGGGGGGGCCTGGACTGGACGGTGGGCTTCTTCCTCTTCGTGATCCTGGTGGCCGTGGGCGAAGACTACAACATCCTGCTCATGGCCCGCGTGATCGAGGAAGAGGACAAGCACGGCGTCACCGAAGGCACGCGCAGGGCCGTCGCGCACACGGGGGGCATCATCAGCTCCTGCGGCCTGATCATGGCCGGGACATTCGGCTCGATGCTCACCGGCACGCTCACCTCCCTGCGCGAGCTGGGCTTCGCGCTGGGGCTGGGCATTCTCCTGGACACCTTCCTCGTCCGGCCCATCCTCGTGCCCGCCTTCGTGGTGGTCATGGACCGGCTTCGCGCCGAGCACGGGGCCGAGAAGGAACGGCAAGCGGCCCTTGCCCAGCCGGACAAGGCAGCGGACAGCACCGGCCTCGAACACGCCGGCGCGCCGGAGAACGGCGACGGTGAGCTTCGCCCCGACGCCGTCGACTCCTGCCTGCGCGACTTCTATGGTGAATAAGTGAGCATCACGCTGATTTAGCGGCTGGATCGTCCGAATCATAAAATCGAGCCGCAACCAGCTCAGCGAGCGTCTCGACCGCGTCCTGGGCATCGTCGCCGCGGGCTTCCAGAGCCAGCATCGTCCCGCACTCCGCGGCCAGGCTCAACAGGCTGAGGATGCTCTTGCCGTTGGCCATGGTTCCCTTGCAGCCAACGCGAATGTCGGACTGGAATGTTTTGGCGAACTCCACGAACTTGCTCGCGGGTCTCAAGTGGAGACCCAAAACATTGGAAAGAGCGACAGTGCGCCGCGCGGAGCAAATGTTGGGCGTCATCTCTAATAACTCCATTTACATATGCTCGAAACAACTCGCTTCACGAGAAGCTAGCGTCCTCACGCCTTTCAGAGATGGCGAAATGAACCAATTCATGATTCCAGATCCGGAGGCGAAATGCAACACGAAAATGAAA
>JBMFUH010000680.1:0-4322 GCA_049966735.1 Isosphaeraceae bacterium | reverse complement strand
CACAGCGGACCCTACGATATTCAATGAGTGCGCAAGCCGACTGCAAACCGCCCTATCTCTATCGCGTCGTGCGGCGCCCTCTCGGCCGTGCCGCGGACCAGCCGGACAGCGCCCAGATGTTCCGCAGTTGCTGGCGGAATGCCGGAGAAAACGGACCGCGCAGATCAAGACCGATCCGCGTGCCGCGCGCCTGCCCCCGCACGGTGCCCCGCGTGACGCCATGATGCTCGCAGAGCGCTCGGATCTCACCCAGAAATGCTCTGGCCACCGTTCCCCGAACCACGCGAGGATGTCCATCCTCGAGCCGGATCTCGAAGACGGATCGTGGCCGGCATGCCTGCCAGATCGCCCAGCCGATGAACCCCAGAAGCGCCAGCGTAAGCTGAAACTGCAAGTCCAGACTCCTCAAGCGAGATCGGAACGGAACGACCAGGGACCGGCCGGGTTCCGCTTACCCTGAGTCTAGTTTATCTGCCGATCGAGCACAAATCGACGCGGGGGAGCCGGTTCCGTTCCTTCGATCCGGGTCGGTCACCCGACCAACTCGCTGATCACCTCACCGCCTCCGCCGATGGTGATCGGCCGGCCGGAGCGATTGAGGAAGGTGGTGTGAGGGTCCAGGCCTAGCTGGTCGTAGAGCGTGACCAGCAGGTCCTGCGGACGCACCGGGCGATCCGCGGGAATCTCGCCCCGGGAGTTGGAAGCGCCCACGACCCGGCCGCGGGCGAAGCCGCCTCCGGCCAGGAGAACGCTCATCACTCGGCCCCAGTGGTCGCGGCCCGGGACAGGGTCGGAACCGGGAACGCCGTGCTTGTTCATTCGCGGCGTGCGGCCGAACTCGCCCATCACCAGCACCATCGTCGAATCGAGCAGGCCGCGCGTCTCGAGGTCTTCGATCAGGCTTCCCACCGCGGCGTCGAGGATTGGCAGCACCCGCTTCATGCCCCGCTCCAGGCTGGCGTGAAAATCCCAGCCGCCGAATGTCAAGGTGACGTAGCGCACCCCCGACTCGACCAGCCGACGCGCCAGCAGGGCACTCTGGCCCCACTGATGACGCCCGTACCGGTCGCGCAGCCGCGGATCTTCCTTGCGGATGTTGAAGGCGTTTCGCGCCGCGTCCCCCAGCACCATCGTGAAAGCCTGCTGCTCGAAGCGGTCCAGTCCATCGGTCACTCCGGGAGAGTCGACCTCGTGGCGGGCCCTGTCGAACGACGCCATCAAGGTGCGCCTGCCCTGGAGCCGGGCGGCGTCCACGCCTCGGGGCAGCTCGAGCGTGGACACTCGATAGCTCTCGGAGTTGGGATTGCCGTCGGCCACGAACGGGTTGTACGAGACGCCCAGGTAGGCTCCGCCGTGATAGCCCGGCGCGATCCCCACGGAATGGGTGTGGGGCAGTCCGACATACGCCGGCATTCCCGGTTTCCTCGCTCCTGAAAGCTTGCTGATGATCGAACCCGCCGACGGATACTGAGGCGCCAGGTTGGCCGCGTTCGACCCGAGATAGCCGGTGAGCATCCAGTGGGCGGCGGCGAAATGGTCCCCGTTGTCATGATGCACCGAGCGGAGGATCACCATCCTGTTCAACAGCCGGGCATGACGGGGCAACAGTTCGGAGACGCGCACGCCCGGCACGCTGGTGCTCATCGCCCGCAGCGGCCCGCGGAACTCGCTCGGCGCTTCGGGTTTGGGGTCGTACGTCTCGTGCTGGGGCGGACCGCCGTCGAGCCAGACCAAAATGACCGAGCGGTCCTTCGGGCCGGGCTGGCCTTGCGCTTTCGCCCAGGCCCGCGCGCGGAGCAGGTCGGCCAGGTTCAAGCTCACGCCCGCCAGACTGAGCGTCCCCGCCTTGAGAAAGGTCCGCCGGTTCCGTCCGTCCCGACGCCTCGGCGAGGGATCGATGAAGTTGAGCATCTCGCAGCCGCCTCAAAGAAATGAACCAGCCGATGGGGCCGCATTTTTCGACGCCGACGCAACCTCTCCGTGACATGTTCCTTGTTGAATCTAGCGGCCCGCGTCAACTTGCACAACCGGAATGTTGAATACTTTTTTTACATCCGTCGTCCTGAAGCGGTAGTGCCGGGCCAAGTCGCGCAATGGAGAACGGAATTCATTCCGTTCTCCTCGCGGCGGCGCTGCTGGCTGGACGGAAGCGCTCCGGGAGCTTAATCTGGTGGGTGTGATTTTGATTTCGAGACCGGGTAGCTCAGTCGGTAGAGCAACGGACTTTGGCGCACCATAGAGGAGTGTTGCACGGGAGCCTCGCGCGGGAAGACGCGGAACCGCGATGAGTGGATGCCGCAGTATGCTGGGACGCCCTGAGAGCCCCCTCACCACAACGTGGCCGGCAACGGCGGGCGTGATGGTCAGAGAAGAGTGGGATTGGGCAATCAGCAGGCAAGGGACCGGTGGATCACTGGCCCCAGCCTCAGAGACTAGACGCGGCACGCCTGCGATGGCGAAGAGATAGTCCAGACCATCAACATCATGCGGCGCTGGCCATCCTCCAGGTGGCAGTCGTGGTCATGGTGGTCGGTGAAAGCCGATGAGGTATGTTAATCCGTTGGTCGAGGGTTCGAGTCCCTCCCCGGTCATCTTGGTAACGGATTACAGAACAAGAACATGGCCTATCAAAGACGAACACGCCCCGGATGATCTTGCAGCGGATCTCACAACGAATCCGCCGTGAATCCGGTTTGACTGGCTGGATACGACCGGCGAGTGATCGGCTTCGCGCATGTCCGCGGACCTCGCGCGCCACGCCAGGCAACGCACCCGCATATGAACGCAAGTACATCACGAGGGTCGTCGGCTCAGGAACTTCTGATGTTCCAGATGAGGGGTCGACCGTCATGAGGCAACCGACTCCGTTCATGACCCCTCCCTCGATCGCGCCATCGAGGTGGTAGCTGGCCGGGTTCATGTACTGGTTGATCAGTGCAAGGGGAACGCCGCTGTCAGGCGTCCAGTCGTGGAGCGTAGCAGACGTAAGGATCGGACTGAAATACCCACCCATGTCCGAGTACGAAGTAGGAGTAGAGCGGTTTACAGTCGGCTTGCACACGGATCGAGTATTGTAGGGTCCGCTGTGCGGACCAAATACCCCGGCGATCGGTCCGCACAGCGGACCCTACGGGGAGCCATCGGCCCGAAAATCGCTCTAGGACTAAGATGCGGCACTCGCGGGCTGCTCTTTCTGTACGCAAGATCATCAGGTACAATGAATAAACGTGTGCGGAGGAGGTTCGGGAGGCTGATGGGATGGGTGTGATCCGTCAATTGCCGCCGTCGGTGGTGAACCAGATCGCCGCGGGTGAGGTGGTGGAGCGGCCCGCGAGCGTGGTCAAGGAGCTGCTCGAGAACGCCATCGACGCCGGCGCCACCCGCGTCGATGTCAGCGTCGAGCGCGGGGGGAAGGATCTGGTCCGGATCGCCGACAACGGAGTGGGTATGGCGTCTGAAGACCTGATCCCCGCCTTCCTGCCTCACGCCACCAGCAAGCTGGCGGATGTCGAGGATCTGTACCGCGTGCGCACGCTCGGCTTTCGCGGCGAGGCGCTGGCGGCCATTGCCGAGGTCTCGCGCGTCCGCTGCCAGACCCGCCAAGGCGACGCGGCCGAGGGCTCCGAGGTGCAGATCGAGGCGGGCGTGGCGGGGCCGATCAAGAGCTGCGGCTGCCCGCCGGGGACCGTCATGGAGGTGCGCAACCTCTTCTTCAACACGCCGGTTCGGCGCACGTTTCTCAAGTCGGATTCGACCGAGGCCGGGCACGTCGTCGAGACCTTCAGCCGGATTGCACTCGCGCATCCCGAGGTGCACCTGACGTTCCGCTCCGGGGGGAAGGTCGTCCACGACCTCCCGCCGGTGACGGGCACGCGGGAGCGGATCGCTGTCTTCTTCGGCCGCGAGCTGGCCGAGTCGCTGCTCTGGGTCGAGGGCCGGCTCGACCGGATCCACCTCTGGGGATATGTCGCCCACCCCTCGCAGAGCCGGTCCAGCACCAAAGGGCAGTACCTGTTCCTGGGCGGACGCTACGTCCGCGACCGATCCCTGGCCCATGCGCTCGGCGAGGCCTATCGCGGACTGCTCATGGTCGGGCGCAATCCCGTGGCGTTTCTCCACCTGGAGATCCCCCCCGAGGAGGTGGACGTCAACGTCCATCCGACCAAGATCGAGGTCCGGTTCCGCGACCCCCAGCGCGTTTACAGCCACCTGCTCTCGACCCTCCGCCAGACCTTTCTCACGAGCGATCTGCATACGCGGCTCCAGGCGGCGCAGGACCAGCCTCCGGAAACCTCGGCGCCGTCCCCCGCGCCGGAGCGGCC
>JBMFUH010000679.1:0-4324 GCA_049966735.1 Isosphaeraceae bacterium | reverse complement strand
GAGCCTTCATCTCCAGCCGGGCGCGGGGGTCCAGCCCCGCGGCGGGCTCGTCCAGGATCAACACCGGCGGGTCGTGCACCAGCGTCTTGGCCAGGCAAAGCCGCTGCTTCATCCCCTTGGACAACCCGTTGACGTAGTCGTCCTTCTTGTGCGTCAGGTCCAGCAGCTCGAGCACCTCGCCGATGATCTTCTTCCGCGAGGCGCGGGGGATCTCGTAGGCGACGGCAAAGAAATCAAGAAATTCCCATACCTTCATGCCATCATAGACGCCGAAATCGTCGGGCATGAAGCCGATCACCCGGCGCACCGCCATGGGATCGGCCGTCACCGAGTAGCCGCAGACGCGGCCTTCGCCCGAGGTCGGCCGCAGCAGGGTCGCCAGGAACCGGATCGTCGTGCTCTTGCCCGCGCCGTTGGGACCGATGAAGCCGAAGATCTCCCCCCTGCCGATGGAGAAGCTGAGATCGTCGACGGCGACGAAATCTCCATACCGCTTGGTGAAGTTGATCACTTCAATCATGGGAGATTCCTCGTCTCATTGTCCTTGATGTCGCGCTCAAGGCCGGCGTCGCCTGGGGAGGTTCTGCTGCCAGAAGATTGAATCGCCGCGTGGTTGGCGAGGGAGGATTGGCGTACCGCAGGTGAGCCAGCACGACCGTCGCCCCGCGATGGCGGTCGAGCGCCGGGTCGAAAGTTTGCCCTGCCACCGGCCGCGGCGCCCAGGCCACCAGCCTGACTTCCCCGAGATTCTCCGGCCGATCCTCCCAGCTTTTCCGCAGTTCGGCAAGCAGCGGACGCGGGTCCGGACCGTTGTAGCCCTCCAGCGGCTTCGGCCCGGGCGCTGGATGCTCTTCCGCCAGCTCGACCGACGACCCTGGCGCGATCGTTCCCAGGTAGGTCTCACGGCGATTCTCGGGCCCGTCGATCTCGACGATCGCGGCGTCGCGCAGTTCCAGATCGCTCTGGTTGACCAGCGTCCGCCGTCCTTTCTTCTCTTCCAGGACGATTGATCCGGAGAGGCCGAGCACCTCTTCGGCCCGGAACATCGCCAGGCTGCGCGGCTGCACGGCGAAACTCTGAAGCGCGGGGACGGGGTACGATTGCCAGACCGCCGTCTCCACCTCCTCGCCGCCGATGGACCGCTCGTTGTTATAGGGCAAGGCCAGCGCGGTCGGGTCGTTGGGGTAGGCGATCTCGTAACGGGCGCGGCCGGTGGTGTAGAGCGAGGCGAACCGGCTGAGATGAGCCCGGCCGTACCCTCCCTGCACTTCCAGCACATCGATCTCGTCGCAGGCCGAGTCGTACCCCATGTCGTACGCGGCCATCCGCTCGACGCCGATGGCGAACCCCAGAGCCAGGATGGGCACGACAACCCAGGCCCACTCCCGACGCTTGAGCACCACGCGGAAGAGCAGCCAGTTCAGGGGCACGACGGCCAGGAGATAGGCCAGGATGACGTTGAGCACGAACCGGGAGCTGGGCACGGTGATTCCGGAGGCCTGCTCGAGGAGGTCTCGGCAAAGCCTGGGCAAGGCCGACGTGTCACGCCATTCCGCCACGCCGGTACGCGCCAGGGCGGCTTCTTCCGCCTGCGAGGTGAGCGAGTCGTCGCTCAAGGGCTGCGTTTGCGGGTGCTGCGTCCTGGCCATCCCGGCACGGCCGATAACGGGCATCGGGGCGGGCGCGGCCATCTTGGCCACCGCGGCAACCCGGGCCTTGGCCAGTTCCAGATCGACCCCCGAGTCGCGGCTGGCGATGCGGTACCAGCTCAGGTCTGGTCCTTCCAGGGGAGCACGCGGCGCGGCCAGGCCGGGCGCGGGTCGGCCCTGCATCGGCTCCTCGGGACGACGCAGCACCACGCGCCGGATCAAGGTGTCGAGTCCCGGCCACGAGTTCAGCGTCGGGTCGTTGGGGTTGATCGTCAGCATGGTGATCCGGCCGCGGCCAACCCGTCCTTCAACCGCCAGCAAGTACGGGCTGCCCTCACCCAGTGGAATGGTGGCGGCGCCCGGGCGAGGCCGGAGTCCGGAGACGAAGATCGGCCGGGTCTTGGGAGGCTGGATCGGCACCGGCTTGCGATATCCGTCGCTGGACACGTCGAACGACTCCGCC
This sequence comes from Isosphaeraceae bacterium, assembly GCA_049966735.1. Taxonomy (GTDB): domain Bacteria; phylum Planctomycetota; class Planctomycetia; order Isosphaerales; family Isosphaeraceae; genus Aquisphaera. Next base: position 2,212 of record JBMFUH010000679.1, on the reverse strand, counting down.
TGCACCTGCGGGGTCAATGTCGGGTCCTGGCCGGCCGGAACATTAGGTACGACGGTGGGCGGATACGAGTCGGACAGCGGCTTCAGCTCGGCCTCGCCCAGCATGTGGTTCTCTGCCGTCGGATCGGCCGGCAGGTAGCGGCCGAGAAAGCTATCCTGAAAGATCGAGAACGACGGCCCCGCGCCCCCGATCAGCACGAGTTGCCCTCCCCAGTGCAGCCAGTCGAGCATCGTCTGCTGATACGACACCGAGAGCGAATCAGGAGGAAGGCCGTCCCAGATCACGTGGCTGATCGTGTCCCAGGTCAGCGGGTGGGGCGAGAGGAACGGCTTTTGGGGGTCGTCGGGAAGCACCAGCCGGTAATAGCGCTGAACCTCCAGGTTGAGCGTGTCTTCGCGGTCGGCCGACGCGGGAACGAGACAGGGAAGGCGGTTCCAGGTCGCGTACTGAGCCGAGGATTCGCGGTTGAGGATGACAATCAGCATCTGCGCGGGGTAGAGCTGGCGCAGCGGCACCTCCCAGAGCTCGTCCTGACGAATGGCTCCGGGCTGAAGCAGCTCGATGTTCAGCAGCTTGTCCTTGGGAAACCGCGGGAGCATCACCTGCAAGCCCGGCCGGGCCCGCTGTTCCTTGACGAGCCGGGCCTCGCGGGTGTAGATCATCTCCAAAGGCATGCCGAAGATCGGCACCGGCAGGAACTGGAGACTCCCCTCGTAGTCCTCGTAGTTCGACCGCACCTCCAGCGAGATGGTGCTCCAGTGGTGCGGCTTCAAGAACGGCAGGACGTCAAACGGCGCGACCTGAGACCGGAAAAACTCGAACCGCGTCCGGGTCTTGTCCTTCTCGAGCTTCTTCTTGAGGGCGTCGGGATCGCTGAGGATCTGCAGCCGCTCCTCGTCGGTGGGCGTCATCTGCGCCCGGACAGTCCGCGCCTGAGGCAACGCCAGGAAACCGGCAAGCAAGACCCAGAGAAAGGGGCGGACGGAGGTCTTCACGAGCGGTGAACCTCGGGCTGAAATCGTCAGGGTGATGTGTGGTTGCACCCGGCGTCCGAATGGCTTCGTCGATCTAGAAGTCTAACATGCGTCGAACCGGGCCGAAAGATCGCCGTCAATCCTCGCGGTCCTTCCCAGGCCCCGGAGCGTCCGCCGGGCTGGCGCCAGTTCCTTCCAACGACAATTGTAATAACACGCTGGCCGGTTGGGAAGAGAGCAGCGGGTGGGCGCGGCGCCGCTCTGTTCCGGCCCCCAGAACTGCGTGCTTGCGTACGCCGGAAGCGCCTGATCGATGCGATGGACCTGGCCCCCTGGCAGGCCGGGGCATTTGGTCCGCACAGCGGGTCCTACGGAGAGCCATCGGCCCGAAAACCGCTCCAGCCGGGGCGATCGTCCTGGGCGTCTTTCGTCTTCTCCGAGGGGGATGCGTCTGGCCCCAGAGCCAGTGAGGAGAGCGGCTGGGGCGTCACCTCGAAGCGTTGCCAGCCATCGCTGCGGCGGATCTGGCCGTCGCTGCGGATGATCATGCACTGGGCGTCGGGGACCGAGCGAACCAGCCGCAGGCTCTGATCGGGATCGAGCACGTTGCAGATGGTGGCGAGGGCGTCGGCGTCGGCCGATCGCCGGGCGATGACCGTCGCGCCGGCGACACGGTCGGCCGGCATGCCGGTTCGAGGATCGAGGACATGGGAAAACCACTGGCCACCGACTTGAAACCCGCGCTGGGATTTTCCGCTGGTGGCGACCGCACGGTGCGCCACGCGCACCAGAGCCATCGGCGGAGACGATTCGGAATCGGCCCAGGGGGAGGCGATTCCCAGGGTTGTCGCCATTTCCCCACTTGCGCGCAGATCGCCGCCCAGGTTAAGCAAGAGCCCCCGAACGCCCCGGTCGGGCCGCGTCGCGATCGTGCAGGCCCGCTCGACGATCTCTCCCTTGGCGATCGCATTGAGACTGAGCGGGCAGTCCGAAAGGCGCTGGGCCGTGCGTGCTTTCTGATCAAGCCGCCAGGCAGGCCGCGACAGCCGCGAGAGCGATCCCTGAAGTTCCGCGGCAGTGGGCAGCCGGTCTCGTTTCGCCGCGCTGGACCAGAGGCGAGAGAGGACTTCAACCCTGGGATCGAACGCTCCACTGCCGCGGCGTTGCCAGCGTTCGCGGGCCGAGAGAATCTCGCTAAGCTCGGAGGAGATTGGCATCGGCTTTGCCGCGCTAGACTG
>JBMFUH010000678.1:0-4326 GCA_049966735.1 Isosphaeraceae bacterium | reverse complement strand
TGGTTCCGACTCGCGGGGCTGTGCGCAACACATGTGTAAACCGCTCTAAGCCCCCGAGAGTGCTACTCGATGGGCTCCTCGGTGGGTTTCCGCCAGGTTGGCTCGACGCTCGTATCCTCGTGCCCGGTCGGCAAAGGCGGCTCCGCGGCTGCTCTCGTCCCGCTGAAGTCGTGGATGATCCGCTCGCCCAGAACGTAATAGACCGGGATGACGAACCGGCCCAGAATGGTGCTGATGAGCATGCCTGATGCAATGACAATGCCCAGCGAGTTGCGGCTGTAGGCCCCTGCCCCGGTGGCCCGCGCCATGGGAAGCACGCCCATGATGAAGGCGAACGAGGTCATGAGGATCGGTCGCAGCCGCTGCCGCGCGGCTTCCTTGGCCGAGTCGATGATGCTCATCCCCTGCTTGGCCATCAGCTCGACGCCGAACTCGACCACCAGGATCGCGTTTTTGGTCTCCAGGCCGATCAGCATCACCAGGCCAATCTGGCCGAAGACGTCCAGCGGCAAGCGGAAGATCCAGAGGCCGACGATCGCGCCAAACGTGGCCAGCGGAACCGTGAGGATGATCACCATCGGCCGGACCCAGCTCTCGTAAAGAGCGGCCATGAAGAGGAAGACACAGACGATCGACAGCGCGAAGATGAACATCGCCTGGTTGCCGGTCTTCAGTTCCTGATAGGTCGAGCCGGTCCATTCAAAGTCGAACCCTTCCGGCATGATGCTGGGATCGGCGGCAATCTCCTCCATGGCCTGCACGGCCTGTCCCGAACTGTATCCGGGAGCGGGGTTGCCGGTGATCTTGGCCGCGCTAAACAGGTTGTAATGCGGCACGTCGATCGGCCCGACGATCGGCTTCACGTAACCCAGCGCGGAGAGCGGCACACGGTCGCCGTGGTTGTTCAGCACCTTGAGCGTCAAGATGTCTTCGGGCAGCCGGCGGCGGTCTCCCTCGGACTCCACATAAACCCTCCAGGTCTTGCCGAAGCGGTTGAAGTCGTTGACGTAATAGCCTCCCAGGTAGACCTGGAGGGTCTCGAAGACGTTGGAGACGGGCACCTCGAGATTGCGGGCCTTGCCCCGGTCCAACTCATAGCGAAGCTGAGGAACGCGAACCGAGAACGGGGTGAAGAGTCCGGACAGCTCAGGCCGCTTCCGCGCCTCGGCCATGAACCGGTCGGTGACGTCAGCGAGCCGGCTCGCGCCCTGCCCCGCGCGATCCTCGATCAGGAACTCGAACCCTCCCGTTGCACCCAGCCCCTGGATGGGAGGGGGCGGAAAGACCAGCGTGAGCGCGTCCCTGATCTCGGCGGAGAGCTTCCGCTGGAGTTGGGCGATGAGTGCCCTGGCCCGCAGTTTGGGTTCCTCACGCTCTCTCCAGTGCTTCAGCACCACATAGACGGCTCCGCTATTGGACTGGTTGACCTGCGTCAGCGGGTTCAAGCCGTCGAAGCGAATCGTGTCGGCCACTCCGTCCATCCGCAGGGCAATCTGCTCGACGCGATCCATGACTCGAGCCGTCGGCTCCTGGGTCGTTCCGTCGGGCGTCTGAACGGTGACGATGAGGTAGCCCTGATCTTCCACCGGGATGAACGACTTGGGCCGCTCGAGGATCATCCACCCGGTCAACGCCAGGATGGCCAGCGAGGGGATCACGATGGTCCACCACTGCCGGGCCGTGTACTCGAGGAAGGAATCGTAGGAATTCTCCAGCCACTTCATGCCCCGGTTGAACCAGCGGAAAAGGAAGAACCTCGCCTCGCCGTGGTGGGCCTTCGGCTTGAGGAAGAGCCGGGCCATGGCCGGGCTGAAGGTCAGCGAGTTGAGCGCGGAGAAGACGAACGAGAAGACGATCGTGAGGGCGAACTGGTTGTACAGCCGGCCCGTGAGACCGGGGATGAAGGCCACCGGCACGAAGACGGCGGCCAGCACGAGCGTGATGGTGATGATGGGCGTGGTGATCTCGGCCATCGCCGCGCGGGTGGCCTCGAGCGTGCCGTAACCCCGCTCGAGAAACTTCTCGACGTTCTCCACCACGATGATCGCGTCGTCGACGACCAGGCCGATGGCCAGGACGAGGCCCATCAGGGTCAGCGTGTTGATCGAGAACCCGAAGGCCGCCATCAGCCCGAAGGTGGCCACCAGCGACACGGGAATCGCCACGAGGGGAATGAGCGTGGTCCGGAAGCCTTGCAGGAAGAGAAACACGACGATGAGCACGAGCCCGAACGCCTCGCCCAGCGTGTGCTCGACCTCGTCGATGTTTTCGTTGACGTACTGGGTCGTGTCGAAGGCGACGCGATACTCGAGATCGGTCGGAAACTTGCGAGCCAGGCTGTCCATCTCGCGCCTGACTTCCCGGACGATCTCCAGGGCGTTGGCGTTCGAGTACTGGTAGATCGGAATCGTCACCGCGGCCTTGCCGCTCAGGTAGCCCGCCTGCTCGTAGGTCTCGGACCCCAGCTCGATCCGGGCGACGTCGCGCATGAAGACCTTGGAGCCGTCCGGGCGGGTCCGGACGATGATGTTGGCGAACTCGGGCTCCAGCGACAGTCGTCCCTTGGCGGTCAGCGGATACTCGAAGCGCTGGCCGGCCGGAATCGGCGGCGCGCCAATCTTGCCCGCGGCGGCCTGGCGGTTCTCCGACTTGATCGCGCTGATCACCTCGTCCGGCGAGATCTGCTGATTGGCCATCTTGTCCGGATCCAGCCAGATCCGCATGGCGTACTTGCGGCCGAAGACGTTCACGTCGCTGATGCCGCGGATCCGCTTGAGCTGATCGACCACGTTGATCTGGGCGTAGTTGTCCAGGTAGTTCGAGGAGTGCGTTCCCTTGGGGCTGACCAGGTTGACCACGCAGACCATGTTGGTCGTGGTCTTCTTGCTCTCGACGCCGACCTGGGTGACTTCCGGGGGCAGCGTGGGTTTGGCCGTGTCGACCTTGTTCTGGACGTCGATGGCTCCGATGTCCTGAGAATAGCCGACGTCGAGTGTCACCAGGATCCGCGACAGGCCGTTGCTGGTGCTGTCCGACGACATGTAGATCATGCCGTTGACACCGTTGACCTTCTGCTCGATGGGAGTGGTCACCGAGTCAGCGACGGTCTGGGCATCGGCTCCGGTGTAAGTCGCCGTGATCTGGACCTGGGGCGGGACGATGTCGGGAAAGAGCGAGACCGGCAGAATGCCGATGCAGATGCCGCCAATCAGGAGCATCAGAAGTGCCAGGACCGTGGCGAAGATTGGTCGGCCGATGAAGAAGTTGACCATGACGCGTCAGCTCCTTCCGGACGGTCGTGGCTGGTGCTTCGCCGACGCCGGCGCGGGCGTTTTGTCGGCCGGTGTCCCCGCGGCCGGCCGGAGGGCGCGAGTGGGTTCCGCGCCTCGAATCCGGATCGTGGGGCTGTCCAGGGGGCTTGATTCCTCCGTCCTGGCCGCGGGCTGTTCATACCGCTTCAGGTCGGCCTCCGTGGCCAGGACGCTCTGCCCCGGACGCACAAGCTGAATTCCCTCGACGATCACCCGCTGCCCCTCGGAGACCCCGGACTCGAGGACCGCCAGCCCCTGGTAGGTGTCGAGCGTCTTGACCACCGACTCCCGAACCTGGTCCTTGTCGTCAACGATGAGCACCCGGAAGCCTTCCTGAGTTTCCACGACCGCTTGCTCCGGGACGACGATGACATCGGCGTAATCGCCGACGTTCAGTTCAACCTTGACGTACTCGCCGGGCAAGATCGTCTGATCGGGATTGGGCAGCTCCCCCTTGACCAGAACGGTCGAGGTGGTGGGATCGACCGAGTTGTCCACGAAGGTCAACCGGCCCTCGTGAGGGTGAGTTCTCTGCCCCTGGATTTTCAGAGTGAAGGGCAACTTCCGCTCGACCAGCCTGGTGAGATACGGCAGGTAAAGCGATGCGGGCCGGAGGTCAACGCCCATCGGATCGAGCTGGCGGATCGTCACCAGCTCGGTGGTATCGATCGAGCCAGTGGCAGGGCCGACCAGGTTGCCCAGCTTCACTCGGAGCTCGCCGATCCGTCCGTCGATCGGGGAAGCCATGCGGCAGTAGCCCAGGTCGATCTGGGCGGCTTCCAGGTCGGCCTTGGCCTGATCGACCTTGGCCTGGGCGGCCAGGATGTTGATGTCGTAGTCGGCCATCGCCTGCGACAAACTGGCCTTGGATGAATCAACCTGCGCGGCGCTCTTGTCCGCCTTCGCCCTGGCGCGGTCGTAATCTTCCTGGGAGGCCGCTTTGCGCGCCAGCAGGTTGCGTTCCCGCTTTTCCTCCACCTGGTCGAGGCGCGACTGCGTCTCGTCGAGGGCGACC
>JBMFUH010000677.1:0-4328 GCA_049966735.1 Isosphaeraceae bacterium | reverse complement strand
CGGGGGGAACGCCCAGCTCAGCAAGAAGACCGCCCAGATGGAGCCCACGAAGCCCATCACGCCGCTGAGCTCCTCGCGGATCGTATGTGATGAATCAGCCATGGAAGTCTCAACCCGAGGGATGGCGGTCCGCTCCGAACAATCTCCTTGCTCAGCTCTGCCCGGCGTTTTGTCTGCTCCGCCTCAGTTCCTGGCGCAACTCTTCGGTGAGCTGCCGGCTCAGATGAGGCCTGCCGTGGTAGGCCGCGGGGGTGTTCTGGAAGAGCGCGATGAGCCAGCGCCCGTTCTCTTGCTTCGCGATCATCGTCTGCACGGCGTTCATGGCCGGGTGAATGTCGTTCTGCTCGGGAGGCACCATCCCCACCACCGCTCGCAGCACGGCCACATCGGGCGTCAGAAACCGAACGGACCGGACGATGCTGATGTAAGTGGCCGGGATCTGGTGGCGAAACAGGTTCTCGAGATCGCTCCTGATCTGCTCTTTGCCAGCGTGGCTGGAACCATCAAACCCCACGGCCTCGCCGTCTTCCAGGAAGTGCGACGCGAAATCGCCGCCGCTTCTCCGGTTCCAGGAATCGAGCAAATTCTCATAAAGCGACCGGATCGCGGTTTCCGCTGCGGCAGGTTCCATCGGGCTTTTTCCTGTGATCGTTGAAGATCCTCGGCGAGAACGACCCACCCGGCGGCTCGGACGGGGCCTCACCCCGGCATCTCAATGTTACACCATCACGACGCGGGGACGTCATTGGAATCTCGTCGAGCCTGGAGAATCTGGCACTCGGCTGCTGCCCCACGGCGGCATCAGCAGGGGGGATCAAGCCATTGCCTCCCCGTCCAGGGCGGCTCGCCGATCACGGAGCTGATCTGAAAGGGTGCTTCGCGCGAGTCCCGGTCAAGCCTGGCTCCTGGCCCAGCTTTGTTCGGCAAGCCGGCTTGCCTCGGCGACGACCGCCGCGAGGTCGCATGCGTAAAGCCACGAGCAACTGAATGTGGCAGCTTGTCGGGCGCGCGAAAACCTCGTCGTCGCGGCCGATTCGATCAGCCAGACCGGACGCATGAATGCCGTCCTCGCGAACACCTGCCACACTGGCGTTGGGCGCGGCTTCCGCGAGGGGCCCAAAGAAATTCATCCTCGACTCCGGCTGGAAGCCGCCGACGGTTGCGTGACCTCACCGCTGGGGGACTTTGCGGCACACGGGCTCAACCAGTCCACGACCCGCAGGCCGGGAATGTTGACGAAATCGGCCGTGTTGTTCGTGACGAGTGACGAGTGTCAAGTCGCTCGCCACGGCAACCGACGCGATCAGGAGATCGATCGGGGGGACGACAAGCCCTCGCCGATGGAGATCGCCACGGAGTCTGCCGAACGCCTCGGCACAGTCGGCGTCGAAGGCGAGGACGTCAATGAAGGTCAACATGTCGGCGACCTGCGTTAGCAAGGGTGTCGGATCCTTCGGCAGATGGGCTTCCGCGTAGAGTTCCGCCAGCACGATGGCGGGCATGGCAAGCCGACCCGAGTGCTGGATGAACCGATGCGCCAGGCCCGGCGCCCCGCGCATGTGATGCGAAAGGATGTTGGTGTCGAGCAAGAAGCTCACCCTGCTGTCTCCCGGTAGCGTGCCGCTCGTCGATCGCTCTCGACCTGTGCCATCGCGGAGTCGAAATCCGGGTTGTTCGCCATCGACCCGGAGGTCCGGAGAATCGCCTCGCGTGTCTGCTCCGATGTCTGGAGCGGCCTGACATTGACTCGCACAGTCTGGCCCTCCGCCAGGCCTGGGTCGGTCGTGAGCTCGATCGTCTTTCCGTGGATCACGCCTTCCATTGCATCGGGCACGGTCTCCTCCTTCCTCTTTGGAAAAGGGTAACGAAGGCATCTCGAGCGCGGCATGCAGACACGACGAGGGCGACAGCAGTGGTGTTACCTCGCCAGACTGGAAGGGCTTTTCGCCCTTTTCGCCCCTTGCGGACAGCCCTTGCGGAGGGAATGAAGACGTTTCTCTCCGCGCGTCCTTTGGTGTAGACTCTGAAGATCGGGATGTCTCATCTCAGCTTGGGGAAGTCAGCCATGAGTTCGCCGTTTCCAGGAATGGACCCCTACATCGAGGCCTGCGGGCTGTGGGGAGATTTTCATGACGGCATCATTTCCGAGATCAAGAACGCGCTGGCCGAGTCCGCTCCCGAGCGTTATCTCATTCGGGGGGAGAGCGGTCGTATATCGTCCTGATCGAAGAGGAAGAGAAAGAAAGCCATCCTTTCTACCCCGACGTCAGTGTGACGACAGAGCGGCGGGAGAGGAGTTCCAGGAGAAAAGGGCGGGTTGCCGTGGCGGAGCCGGCCCTTCCGGCCGAACCGGTCGTCATGCGGGCGTTTGTTGAGGATGAGCACCGCGAGGCTTTTGTTGAGATCTATGAAGCAGAACCTGAACAACGATTGGTGACAAGCATCGAAGTCCTCTCGCCTTCCAATAAGCGTCCCGATACACCCGGCTGGGACCTTTATCTTCGCAGGCGGCAAAGCCTGTTGCTCAGCGGAACGAGCTTGGTGGAGATCGACCTCTTACGCGGCGGCCAGCGGATGCCGATGCTCGATCCCTGGCCCGACAGTCCGTACACGCTGCTCGTGTCGCGGGCCAGCACTTTCCGTACATGCAAGGTCTGGCCCGCCGTCTTCCAGGTGCCCTTGCCCTCGATTCCCGTCCCCCTGGCCAAGCCCGACCCGGACCTCGTCCTGGACCTTCAGCCGATGATCGCGGCGATCTACAAGCGTTTTCGCTACGAGCGGAGCATCGACTACGGCAAGCCGCTCTCTCCTCCCCTGGATACCGCCCAGGCCGCCGGGCTGCGGAAACAACTGAAGCCGAAGCGGGGCCGGTGACGACGGCCGTTCGTCATCGGGAATGCCACAAGAGGCCGCCGGGCAACTCCTCCGCGACCTATTCCAGATCTCACTTCATCAGGGACCGGAACTCGTCGAAGAGGTACTGGCTGTCGTGCGGGCCGGCGGAGGCCTCGGGGTGATACTGCACGCTGAAGACGGGCAAGCGCGTGTGCCGCAGGCCCTCGACCGTCTGATCGTTGAGGTTGATGTGGCTCAGTTCGACGTCGGCGGGAAGCGAGTCGGGGTCGACGGCGAAGCCATGGTTCTGCGTGGTGATCTCAACCTTGCCCGTCGCCTGGTTGCGGACCGGGTGATTGGCCCCCCGGTGGCCGAACTTGAGCTTGAATGTCTTGCCCCCGAAGGCCTGGCCCATGATCTGGTGGCCCAGGCAGATGCCGAAGATCGGAATCCCCCGTGCTTCCGCGGCAGTGCCGATCAAGGTCCGCAGCGCCTGCACCGCATCCACGAGCGCGGCGGGATCTCCAGGACCGTTGGAGAGGAAGATGCCGTTGGGTTCGTGCTCCAGGACAGCCTCCGCTGGCAACGACCCGGGAACGGCCGTGACCCGGCAGCCGATGTCGACCAGGTGGCGGAGAATGTTCCATTTCATGCCGAAATCGAGAGCGACCACGTGCGGCCGCCGGGCGGAAGGATGCTCGTTCGCCGCCAACGCCCGGCGGATCTGCCCCTTGCCGCTCTGATCGAGCACGAACGAGCGGTCCAGCCCAAGGTCCCAGGTGAACGACTCCCGCGGCATCACCTCGCGCGCCAGGTCGCGGCCCACCATGCCGGGACTCTTTTTGGCCTTGTCCACCAGGCTGGCGTCGTCGAGGTCGGTCGTGGAGAGGACCCCCTTCATCGCCCCCTGAACCCGGGTCAGGCGAACGAGAGCCCGCGTGTCGATGCCCTCCAGGCCAATGATGCCGCTCTTCGCCAGGTAGGCGTCGAGCAAACCCTCCGCGCGGAAGTTGCTGGTCCGCCTGCTCAGCTCGCGGATCACGAACCCCCGGGCCCACGGTCGACGGCTCTCCAGGTCCTCGTCGTTCACGCCGTAGTTGCCGATCTCGGGATAGGTCATGGTCACGATCTGGCCGTGATAGGAGGGGTCGGTGAGGATCTCCTGATATCCCGTCATGCTCGTGTTGAAAACCACCTCGCCATCGACCTCGCCCCGGGCGCCGAAGGCCCGGCCCGTGAAGACCGTCCCATCCTCGAGCGCGAGTTTTGCAATGTCCATCATCGATCCCAGGGGCTCAGTTCGCCCCGCTCCAGACTTCGGAAGTCCACCCACTGTTCCTCTTCATCAAATTCTAATCGATCAAGTGCTCATGCGTCGAGGCCCGTTTCTCCCGATCTTCTCGAGCGGTGGTAGGAATCCGGTCATTTCCTCTCACCCGTAGGGTCCGCTGTGCGGACCGATCTCCAACCAATGTCCACGGTCCGCACAGCGG
>JBMFUH010000676.1:0-4342 GCA_049966735.1 Isosphaeraceae bacterium | reverse complement strand
CTGGCTGCGACAAGCGGCGAGCGGGTCGTCCTCAACTCCCTTCTTCGTGACCATGAGACCCTTGGCCATGCGATCCGGCGGGAGACGACTCTCCGACTGCTCCCCCATGCGCGCCAGGATTATAGAGTCGAGGGGCGGGTCGAGTTCGGCAAGCTTGCCATCGGGCTGGAGGGCCTGCGCAAGGGGAGGAAGATGTTGCCGTGGTGCGACGTGCGGGGCGTCGTCCTCCAGAACGGCTTCGTCTTCGCGAGAAGGCAAAGCGGGCGGCTGGCCTGGTTTGGAACTCGCATGGGCAAGGTTCCCAACCTGTATGTCTATCTCGCCTTGGTCCAGGAGATTCTCAACTCGCGGCAAGAGTTGAACAACCACTGAGGAAGATCTCCCCGGGCAGTTGCGCGAGACAATGTTGATGGCCCGTTTGCCGCGGGTGCAGCCCAGGGAGCACTCGCGAAACCGGTCCATGTCGCGCGCGAGGCGCTCTCGGGAACACAACCTTGACACGACGGGCTCGCGTGGGGGTGTTCCCTGGAAGTGCGACCAAACTCCCGAAGGACACTGGCAAAACGATGAGCTGGATGCATAATGCGCTTGATGGACATTGTGGAGAAAGCCCCATGACGATTACTTTCGAAATACCGGGTGAGATCGAACAAGAGCTTCGGACAGCCGGAGCCGACCTGAATCAGACCGCCAAGGAGTCGTTGCTTGTCGAGTTGTATCGCCAGAAGCAAATCACCCATTATCAGATCTCGAAAGCCCTCGGTCTCAGCCGCTACGAAGTGGATGGCCTTTTGAAGAGGTATGACGTGCCGCTTGAACTCTCGATCGAGGAGTTCAGCGCAGAAGCCGCGTCGCTCCGGGAGCCGCGACGAGGATGATCGTCGTGTCGGACACCTCGCCGCTGAACTATCTGATTCTGGCGGGCTGCATCGATGTGCTGCCGCGAGTATTTGGCCAGGTTTACGCTCCATCCTCTGTCGTCGTCGAACTCAGTCACGAGCACAGCCCAGTGACCGTGCGCCAGTGGGCAACTTCACCTCCAGAGTGGCTCGCCATCAAGGAACCTGCCGCGATCGGCCCCGCACTGAACCTCGATCCCGGCGAAACGGCTGCCATTGCCCTCGCTGACGAACTCAAGGCGGATCGGATCATCATCGACGAACGCGATGGCCAAGACATCGCGAAGCAACGTGGCCTGTCCGTTGTCGGTACCCTGAGCGTTCTCAATGAGGCCGCAGAGCTCGACCTCATCGATCTGCCGAGAGTCATCGAGCGACTGAGGGCATCCAATTTCCACGTGAGCGAAAAGCTGATCGAACACATCCTCCAGCTTGACCGCAACCGAAAGGCTTCTCGTGAACAAGAAAGCCAAAGCGGCGAAGGCGTCTCACAGTGAGAGAAAGCCTGCGAACCGGTTTCGACAACTGCACGCTCCTTCCCAAGCTCGACCTGTGGCGCTTGGTAGACAGACGGCAAGTTCCTTCGGTTGCGACACGATCTCAGCGATCGGCATTCAGCAACCCATTCAGATGCTTCAGGCTCGCGGCGGCTTGGGCGGGAGTGCCGCACTCGACGGAGAAGACGATGTCCCGCGGGCAATTGCGGGCGACGATGTCGATCACCCGCCGCCAGTCGATCACCCCTGCACCGCAGGCGCAGCCGACCGGCGTGCCGGTGACCTTGCCCCGCTCGGCATCGGAGTGCGCCGGGGTGATGTCCTTGGCGTGCAGATGAACCAGGCGGCTGGCCACCCGCTCCAGCCAAGCATAGACGTCGTGGCCGCAAAGGTAGGCGTTGCCGGTGTCGAAGTTGATGCCGATGCACGGCGACTTCACCAGGTTGTAGATCCGATCCAGGCCGTCCGGGTGGCGTGAGTACTGGGCGTGCGGTTCCAGGCCGATTTTCACCCCGCGCCGTTCGGCGATGAAGGCCGCTTCCTGGAGCGTGTACTTGATCAGCACGAAGTCCTCGTCCGCCGTGGTCCACTTCGCCTTGATCCCCTCGTCGGTGTTGATGACCGGCACGCCGATCTCGGCGGCCACGCGAATCGCCAGCTTGATGTACTCGCCATGCACTTCCGGCCGGCCCAGCGGGCCGTGGGCCTGGAGACCGGAGATCGCGAGGCCGGCCTTGTCGCAGGCGTCGCGGATGCGCCAGGGATCGTCGAACATCGAGACGGTATGAAAATATCCCGCCTCGCTCATCAGCTCGCGGCCGAAGTGGATCATCGGCTCGAAGTACTTGTAGCCCATCTCGGCCGCCTGCGCGACGGCCCATTCGAATGGCTTGTCCGAACTGCGGGAAAACTCCGCGTTCAGACCGACGGAAATCTTGCCCATGGTGGTCTCCTCTCCGGTCGCGGCGTCAAGAATGGATAATCAACCACAAAGATCACGAAGGACACCAAGAACACGAGGACTCCGCGGGCCCAGATTCGATGGCCGAGTCGTCGCGCGCCGTCCTTGAGAACGGGCACACTGGAATTTATCAACAAATCTGGATTTTACCGGGACGCCGACTTCGTCGATTGGCCCCAGTTCACGTTTTCCCTTCGTGCTCTTCGTGTCCTTTGTGGTTCCGTTTCCCGCTAACCCATTCGCCAGGGGGCGCGCATGGGCTGGGCGAGCCGTTTGTTGGCCTCGTCGTCGCCCACGAATTGCTCCGCGCGCGGGTCCCACTTCAGCTTCTTGCCCAGTCGCACGGCGATGTCGGCCGCGTTACCCAGGACGGTCGCCCTGTGTCCCGAGGCGACGGGCGAGACCGGCTCGCGGCGATCGCGCACGGCCTCCAGGAAGTTCACGTAATGGTCGTCGCTCTTCACGACGCCATGGGCCGCCGGGTCGAGTTCCCTGGAGAGGAGCGATGCCGGCTCGGCGGAGATCGCGCCCCGGGTCACGTGTACCCAGCCCTCGCTGCCGATGAACCGGCAGCCCGTCTCGTGATACTTGCTCAGGTCCAGCGCCTTGAAGTGCCGGCTGCACTCCGGCGTGAGTCCCTGGTTCTTCTGCCAATCGAAGGGGCCCTTGTCGCTGGTGAAGCTCATCGTGAGGCCGCTGGGGAAGCGGTACATGCACCGCCAGGTGGCGATAGTGCTGCACATGCCCTCGGTGGGCAGGAAGCCGGTCCCCTCGAGCTCGAAGGGAGCCTCGGCGACCTCCGGGCAGCCCCAGGCGGCGATGTCCAGGTGGTGGATGCCCCAGTTGCAGATGAAGCCCACGCAGTAGTCGGCAATCCAGTACATGGCCAGCCATTCGCACCGCTTCGCGTCGAACGGATGCATCGGGGCGGGGCCGGTCCACATGTCGTAGTCGAACCCCGCGGGCACAGGGCAAGGGGGTGCCTTGACCATGTCGCCGCCGGCGGGCACGGCCACCTCGATGGTGCGGATCTTGCCCAGGTAGCCGCCGCGCGCGAGTGCCACGGCCTGGCGAAACTTCGCGTCGCTGCGCTGCTGGGTTCCCGTCTGGAAGATCCGCTTGTGCTTGACAGCGGCATCGCGGATGGCGATGCTCTCGGCGATCGTCCGTCCCAGGGGCTTCTCGCAGTAAAGGTCCTTGCCGGCCTGAAGCGCCCGCGTGGCGACGATGCCGTGCCAGTGGTCGGGCGTGGTCACCTGGATCACGTCGAGGTCCTTGCGGTCGATCACCTCGCGGAAATCGTGGTACGCCTTGCATCCTCCGGACGTGCCGGCTGGCGATTGCCCGGCGTAGAACTTGTCAACCCGGATCTTGGCGGCCTCAAGCCGGGGCTGACGGCAGTCGCAGACGGCGACAATCTGACTGAGCGGCGAGTTCATCAGGCCGTCCAGGTCATTGATGCCCCGGCTGCCCGTGCCGATCACGCCGATGGTGATCCGCTCGCTGGCCGCGGCGCGGCCGTTCTTGCCCAGAGCATTCCCTGGCACGATGTACGGAAAGCCGGCAACCGCCGCGGCGCCGGCGAGAAACGTCCGCCGGGACAGGTGCTTCACCGGCTGCACGCCCGGCGACATCGGGGAACGAGAGGTTGTCATGACGGAAACTCCCTCGCCCGTGCCGTGATTTGTCTTGGTGCGTAACGATCTTGCCCTTCCAATCGGCTGCATCGCACGGGCTCGTCCTGTATTCGATCCGTCCGCCCGCCTCGATGCAACAGAGTACCGGCACGATCCCGATGGAACGGAGGAAATATCCTTCGCACGGCCCCGGTTGATCCATCCCGGGCGTCCACCATCTCGCGTTCGCGAGACGCCGGAACGGACCCGAGCTCTCCTCGAAACCTCGTCGCCCCGTGCATGCATCGCTGGGTGACCGACTTGCGTCGGCGCTGACCCGTCCAAGCTGCGGACCACTCACGAGAATTG
>JBMFUH010000675.1:0-4342 GCA_049966735.1 Isosphaeraceae bacterium | reverse complement strand
GCTCGATACCAGGATCACCGCGATGCGGCCGTCGCCCTGGCTTCGGAACCGCTCGGGCCGCTGCCGGCGGACATGGACCCGGCCGACCTGGCCGCCTGGACCACGCTGGCCAACGTGCTGCTGAACCTCGACGCCGTCTTGACCAAGGGCTGATTTCATGGACCACGACCTGAACGTGCATTTGCGGCAAGCCCGCGCCTCGACGCGCCGCCAATTCCTCAAGCACTCGCAAACGGGCTTGGGGGCGATCGCCCTGGCGTTGCTCCTGGAGCGCGACGGTCGCGGGACCGACCGAACCGGGCCAGCGGGCCGAGCCCTTTCCGCCGCGGCCGATAACCCGATGGCCGTCAAGCCGCCGCAATTCCCGGCCAAGGCCAAAAGAGTCATCTATCTTCACATGTCGGGAGGTCCGCCTCAGCAGGACCTCTGGGATTATAAGCCGACGCTGGTCAAGCACAACATGCAGCCCTGTCCCGACGAGCTACTCAAGAACCAGCGATTTGCATTCATCAAGGGTCATCCCAAGCTCCTGGGAACGCCCCACACGTTCCAGCAGCGCGGCGAGAGCGGTCAGATGATCAGCGATCTCTTGCCGCGCATCGGTGAAGTGGTCGACGACATCGCGGTCATCCGCTCGATGCATACCGACCAGTTCAACCACGCGCCGGCGGAGTTGTTCATCTTCACCGGCACTCCGCGCAACGGCGGCGCGGCGATGGGGTCGTGGATCACCTACGGCCTGGGTTCCGAAAATCAGGACTTGCCGGGCTTCGTCGTCCTGATCAGCGGGGGCACCGATCCGACCGGCGGCAAGGCGCTCTGGAGCACCGGTTTCCTGCCCAGCGTCTACCAGGGCGTGCAGTGCAGGACGGTGGGCGATCCGATTCTTTATGTGAGCAATCCCAAGGGGATGGACCGCATGGATCGTCGCCGGACGCTCGACGCCATCCGCCAGCTCAACGAGTATGAGTTGAAGGAATTTGGCGACCCCGAGACGTTGACCCGGATCAGCCAGTACGAGCTGGCATATCGGATGCAGATGTCGGTGCCCGACGTGATGGACATTCGCCAGGAGCCCAGGCACATCCTCGAGCTTTACGACGCCCAGCCCGGCGCGGCGTCGTTCGCCAACAACTGCTTGCTCGCCCGCCGGCTGGTCGAGCGGGGCGTCCGCTACGTCCAACTCTTCGACTGGGGCTGGGATTGCCACGGCACAGGCAAGGGGGACGACATCGTCTATCACCTGCCCCAGAAGTGCCAGGAGATCGACCGTCCCGTCGCGGCCTTGATCAAGGACCTGAAGCGGCGCGGGCTCTTGGACGAGACGATCGTGGTCTGGGGAGGTGAGTTTGGCCGGACGTCGATGAACGAGGCGCGCGGCGGATCAACGTTCCTGGGCCGCGATCACCACCCCCATTGCTTCACGCTCTGGGTGGCCGGCGGCGGCTTCAAGGGAGGAATGTCCCTGGGCGCCACCGACGACCTGGGCTACCAGATCACCGAGAAGCCCGTCACCGTCCATGATCTCCAGGCGACCATCCTGCACCTGCTGGGTCTGGACGCCGAGAAGCTCCGCTTCGCGTACCAGGGCCTTCAGCAACGTCTGATCGGCGTCGAGGGAGACGGCCACGTGCGCAAGGAATTGCTGACATGAAAGGACTTATATGTTACACATTATTGTATCTGTTCCCGACGACGCCGCGGAGGAGCTCCGCATGACCCCGGAGCAATTCCTGGACGAGTTCCGCCTCGCGGCCGCCATGAAGCTTTACGAGGTTCGCGGGCTGTCATCGGCAACCGCGGCGAGAGTCGCGGGAATCCCACGAGACGTGTTTCTCTCGCGGCGGGCCGACTTCGGCGTGGATCCGTCCCGGATCACGGAGGAGGATTTCCGCCAGGAAACGCGGCTTGACACCGATGAGTTGTAACACACGCCGGTGCAAGCTCTCCGATTCCGTCTGGCGCCTTCGACCCGAGCCCTTGTCCTCGACCTTGCCGGGGAGTCCCCGTGACGATCGAGCAGGCGGAGTGACAATCAGCGCTCGACCGGTCCCACTGACATCATGCCCCCCATTCCTCCCATGCCCATGGCGCCGCCGCCGATGGGGCCTTCGCGGAGACCGCCGGAGAGGAACCGGGGCTGGGGAAGGTCGCGGGCGTATTCGAGGCGAAATTCGTAAGTGATGTAAACCGTCTGGTTGGTTGCCGCGGCCGGGGGCACGGTCACGTCCCAGCGCAGCAGGTTGTCCATCCGGGCCGTGCGCTGGTACAGGGCGTCGGTGGAGAGATCTTCCGACGTCTTGACCAGGTTGACAGCCACGGCTTCGCCCTCTGGTCGCGGCAGCCGATCCCAGAGTTGAACCTTGACCGGTGCGCTCCGGTAATTGCGCAGACCGAGCCGGAACTGATAGTTGAAGACCTGGTTGCCCCCCTGCACCGACCGGGTCTTGTGAACCAGACGCCTGCTGACCAAGAGCTGAGGGTCGACGCCAAATCCGGCGACGAACGGTTCGCCGGCGGCTACCAGAGGCAGGCTCATCCGGCCGACAAAGTCCGTACCCACGTAGACCGTTGCCTCGCCGGGTAAAAGCACCATCTGGCTCTTGTTCGTCAGCTTGGCCAGGCGATAGACGCGCGGTGTGAGAACGGGCGTGGCCTTGGCGAAGTAATCGGCGGCCAACTCCACGCGGGCCACCTGGAGCAACTGCGGATCGCGCCGGGAGGGAATGCTGAGAACCCCGGCAACCGGAAAGGCCACGCTGGGGCTCTCCTTCCCCGTCGTCGTCGTCACGGTCTCCTTGTCGGAGATCTTCAACTCCCTGGCCTGATCAATCGCGGCCGCCTGATTCAGCATCGCACCCCCTGCGGCCCGAGCCTGCTCGATCGAGAATCCCATCCCGCCCATGCCACCCATGCCACCCATGCCGGCCATGAGGGGGAGTTCGTCACGTTCCCCCTCATGAGATTCCTCATCAAGCGATTCCAGCGAGGTGATCATGAGCAGACCGTCTTTCACCACATAGCCCATTCCGATCTGCTTGAGCATGAGTCGAAGCGACGTTTTCAGGGGTATGTCCTTCACATCGAAGGCGATCGGCGAGGTCATCGTCTTATCGGCCTCCTGGAGCCCGAGGGGATCGACATAGATCGGGATACCGTCGGGAAATGTTGCGCTCTTGGTACTGGTCCGGACAACCTTGATCACCTCTTCGAGAGGGGTCTCATGAGCAAGGGAGACGTCGATGACCTTGCCCAGCTCGTCGAGGATTTTCTGCGCGCGGTCGTCCTTGGCGTCGAGCGGGCCGGAGTGCCCGTGGTCAGCGATGGCCATTTTCAAAGGGAGCAGTTCGGGCGGTGCCGCGTCCAGCGAGGGGCGAGCGGTCGAGAGCGTGATGCGAACGTCGGACCAGTCCTCGCCTGTCTGCTGGACGACGGCCGCGAGGTACTCGAGCCCGACGGGCGCATTGTCGGCGCCACCGCGCAGCCGGTACTGGGGCAACCAGGTGGCCGAGTCGACCAGGTACCCAAGCTTCACGGTTCCGGCCGCGGCGCGCGACTTCTGCACCACGATCACCGCGTCGCGCTCGATCCGGCCCGGCCCTGCCGAGATCTCGGCAAGCTGTCGCTTGGCGAGTTCCGCCGCTTCGCGGTTGGTCTGGAGTTGCAGTTGCAGCTCGGTCGCGGTCTTGGATCGTTGAGCACGGCTCTCCATGATGAACTTGCTGAGCGAAAGAACCGCCGCGCTATCGAGCCGGCCTGCCTTCGACAGTCCCGTGAGCGACGCGGCGGTGAATCCCTCCAGCTTCTGAAGAAACTGCCGATCCTGCTCGCAAACGGCGACCTCGCTCTGGATCTTCTGGGTACCAGCCGCGAGTTTCCTGGCCAGCTCCTCCTTGGCCCGAACTTCCTGGCGCGTGTCATCCTGGACCGCACGGCTGCGATACCGTGTGCTGAGTACGCACAGGCCCTCGGTGCCCTCGGTGTACAGCGAATTGTCCACGGTCCGCGGCGGCAGTGGTGCGACCACGAGCTCGACGGTTCCCTCTCCTTCGGGCACGTTCACCTCGCGCATCACGAGCGCCTGCCCCTGATACACAGTCACGGCCACGACACTGCTCTGCGCGGGGCGAAGCGGCCGCGCTGCATCGCCGCGGCCCTCGACCGTTGAAGGCTTTGTCTGCGCGCACAATAATCCCGCTACCAGCCAGAAGGATGCGTACATGATTGATCCTCACTGGAATGTTTAGCCGAAGTCGACGCTACCCGAAGGCCGGCGTCCCTCGAACGTCCTAGAGCGGTTTGCTCATGCGTTGCTTACAGCTTTCAAGGGATACCGTTGTGA
>JBMFUH010000674.1:0-4346 GCA_049966735.1 Isosphaeraceae bacterium | reverse complement strand
CCGCAAGGAACTCCTTGGCTTGCTGGGACTGAGCCCCAGGGAAAAGCTGGTCTATTTCTACATCGGCCGCTACGGCCAAAACGACCTGCACTGGGAGCGGCTCGAGGCTTACGAGCGGAAGGGCATCCACTTCATCGGCTATCATGCCGCGCCCGTCGGCCCGCTCAGGAACCTTCACCTCATTCCCGCCGCGCAGTGGCCGGGCGCCGATCTGATCGCCTCGACCGATGCCCTGGTGGCCAAGGCCGGCTATGGAACGGCCTGTGAGGCGATGGCCTGCAACACGCCCATGATCTATCCCCCGCGCCGGGGTTTCTCCGAGTTTCGTGCTCTCGACCGGGCCTTGCGATCCTGGGGCGGCGGCATCCCGGTGACGTCTCGCGAGTTTCAGGCCCTGCGGCTCGACCGTGCCCTTGACCAAGCGTTCCACCTGAGGCCGCTCACGCCGCCCTATCCTGTCGACGGGGCCCTGCGGATCGCCCGCCACCTGGCCCGCCTCTGACGGCCTCCTTCGTGGGACAAGCTTCCAATCTTGTGTTCCGTCAATTCACGGCCTGTCACTTCGCCCGTTTCCAGACCTGGGTGTACGGATTGCCAATGCCGGTCTGGGTCAGCGTGTCGCCTTCGACCTTGAGCTTGAACCGGAAGGTCTGGCCGATCATGTGAGCCGTGCTCCCGTTGGCGTAGTTGATCGTCTCCGTGTAGGAGGTTTCGGATCGGCAAGCTCAGCGAAGCCACACATCCGTTCGCACCTCTTCCGCCAGTCCCTTGGCCTGCCCCCCTTCAACGAACGCCTGGATCGTCGGCGATTCGCGCATGGTTGTGATTCCTCACGCACGAAATCAGTCCCGATCGAGTAGTTCGTCCCAACTCGACGCAGTCATGATGTGTTTAATCATCGCTTCGAGGTATTCCAGGTCGTGGATTTCTTCCAGCCTCGTCTTGACCTCCTGGCTGGCCGCGCCGAACCTCATCGGTCCCTGAAGCAAGATAACCTTCCTCGCCTCCTCGGCCTGACCTTCAGATCGTCCCTCTTGCAGCCCCTCTTGCAGCCCTTTTTGCCTTCCCTCTTCAATGAACGCCTGGATGGTCGATGATTCGCGCATGGCCGTGATTCCTCCAAAACAGTGCTTGATCAGTTCCCAGGGGAACCGCAGACCCGCCATGATGGCGGCCGAGGTCCACAATTCGCTGATCTCGGCCGTGACGGCCGCCGGGTCGACCCGTTCCTTCATCCGTTCGACAATGATCGGCACGTCCTCCGGTGCCCGGGCGCAAAGCGGAGCCAGTGGCAAGAGGCCCACGCCTCCCGCCAGGAGCGCCTCGGTGTCCCACAGCCAGGCCCTTACCAGATGATACCAAAACTCGACCCAGCAACGTCCGTCGGGCGATTGCTGCCGCAAGACGCCGGTCAACTCGCGACCATCCGCCCCGGGGTGCAGCAGGATCGCCACAGTGTGGACCGGCAGGTCATGCTTCACATTCAACATGGCATTGTACCGCAAGAGCCGCCGGGGAAGCGTGGAATCGTAACCGGTCTGGAGCTCGATGTGCACCAGCCAGGGCTCCGGATCGTCCACTCGAATCACCTTGTCGGCCTCGGCGGAAACGGTGGAAAGGTCGGGGTTCATCACCCGCACGGGCTCGCCGTGGATCAGCCCGAGCTGGTTCAGCCAGTCGGCCGGATATTTTTCCAGGAGCGAACGCGTCAAGGCGTCGAAATGCTTGGACATTCGGGGCCCTCTTGACTCAGCGGTCTACCATCACCCATCATTCAATGTGCCGGCGTCTCATGATCAAGTCGCAGATGCGTCCTGGGCGCCCACTGCCCCGATCGGCCGAAGCTCTCAACTGGCCAGGCCATGAAACACCCACGCGCCGTATCCCACCACGCGGTCGCGGGGGCCGGCCGTGTCGCCGGAGGAACGGAGGTCGAGTCGTCGGCAGGCGAGATTACGGCGACTGGCCGCGTGCAGCAGGCCGGCGATGGCATTGCGGCCGCAGGCGGAGCGTGGTCCCAGCGCCTCGTCGTCGAACCGCTCGATCGCGTCGGCCGTCTGCTGATCAATCCTCCGCGCCTCGTCGTGCGGCAAATGGTGGCTCAGGTCAGAGCTGACGACGATCAGCGTCGAGTCGCCGTCCCAGAGATCGTCGAGCACCTGGGCCACGGCCGGCGCATCAGCAACGCCGACCAGGAACGGAACGATCGAGAACGACTCGAGCACCACCTGGAGAAAGGGGAGCTGAACCTCGAGCGCATGATCCCGATTCTCCGCGGGATCGTCGATCTGAACCTGAGCGAGGCGGAGCGAGCGCTCGACCAGGGCTGAATCGACATCGACCTTCCCCAGCGGTGTGAGAAACGCCCCGGCGCTCGTGGTCGCCAGGCCGTCGACTCCTGGCGAATGGCAGGTACCCAGGAGGACGACACGGTCAAACTCGGCCGCCCAGGGTATCAACCACGCATAACCACTGGCCGCGACCGGTCCCGAGAACACGTATCCAGCATGGGGCAATATCAACGCCTTGGGCCTGATTGCTTCCTCGGGAGCGTGTGCCGATGCCAGAAAGCTATCGATCTGGTCCCGAAGCTGCTCCGGATCAGACGGATAAAAACGGCCGGCAACGACAGGCGGGCGGACCCACATGACGGGCCTTTCCAAACTAAGAGGTCGCTCGCAACGTCGAGCGGGAGATTCCGCCGCCACAGGCGGCGAGCATTCCACCTTCAGTTTGCTCATTTTGAGTGGCTAGTGGCTAGTGGGTAGTGGCGAGTGAATGGGGTCTGTCTTTCTCGCCACTCGCTACTAGCAACTCGCCACTGTCTTGTAGAATAAGAAGGAGGGACTCATGAGCACCACATCCGAATGGACCGGTTCCACGGTCGCGACGAAATACTGGCACCGACTCGATGACGGTCGCGTGCAGTGCGATCTTTGCCCGCGGCTATGCAAGCTGCACGAAGGCCAGCGCGGGTTTTGCTTTGTCCGGGCCTGCGAAGAGGGCCAGGTCGTATTAACCACCTACGGCCGCTCCAGCGGCTTCTGCATCGACCCGATCGAGAAGAAACCGCTGTACCATTTCTTGCCGGGCACCCCGGTTCTCTCGTTCGGCACGGCCGGATGCAACCTCGGCTGCAAGTTCTGCCAGAACTGGGATATCTCGAAGTCGCGCGAGATCGACACGCTCGCCGATTCGGCCAGTCCCGAGACGATCGCCAGCGCCGCCGCCCGGCTCGGCTGCCGGAGCGTTGCGTTCACGTATAACGACCCGGTGATCTTTCACGAATACGCCATCGACGTCGCCCAGGCCTGCCACGAGCGGGGGCTGAAATCGGTGGCCGTCACCGCCGGCGAGGTCTGCGCCGAGCCTCGCGCCGAGTTTTACCGGTTCATGGACGCCGCCAACGTCGACCTGAAAGCTTTTACCGAGCGGTTCTACCACGAGACTTGCGCCGGGTCGCTCCAGCCGGTACTGGAGACGCTTCAGTACCTCAAGCACGAGACATCGGTCTGGTTCGAGTTGACGGCACTCTTGATTCCTGGTCTCAACGACTCGGATGCCGAGCTAGAAGAGCTGACACGGTGGGTCGTCGACAAGCTGGGGCCGGATGTCCCGGTCCATTTCTCCGCGTTCCACCCCGACTTCCGGATGCTCGACCGGCCGCCCACGCCTCCCGCTACCCTGCGCCGGGCGCGCGAGATTGCTCTCAAGAACGGTGTGCGGTACGCCTACGTGGGCAACGTTCACGATCCCGAAGCCGACAGCACCCATTGCCACCAGTGCGGCCAGCTCCTGATCGGCCGCGACTGGTATCAGCTCACCGACTGGAACTTGACCGGAACCGGAACATGCCCCAAGTGTGGCACACTCTGTGGCGGCATCTTCGAACCTCGCCCAGGCTCCTGGGGACCGAAGCGCCAGCCCGTTCGCCTGGCAGAGTTTGCATGAACAAGATCAGCAGTTGCCGGATCGTCACACCGGGCGAAACCCAGTACCGTTGAAATAGGAGTAACCCGATGGACGGGCGGTCTTTGTCTAACCCTCCCCCTTGCCAGTCGTCCAGCTTTGTTGCTCTCGAGACGTGTGGACATAATGGAATGAGTGAACAAATTCGGCTTCCTCCTTGCGGTTCGACTTTGCTCTGGTACGCGCGCTGGTTGAGGTGCGCCGTTCGGAGCGGAGGCCGCGCCAGGGTCGTGAGGGCCCGCTGCGCTAACGCAGGGTGCGCTGCTCCGGGCGCGATTCCGCGGGCCGGAACTTGGTACGGTCCCGGTCGATGCCGCTTGACTCCATGAACCTCGCCCAGCCACGACTGTTTAACCCCAAGGAGGACGTGCGGGCAG
>JBMFUH010000673.1:0-4354 GCA_049966735.1 Isosphaeraceae bacterium | reverse complement strand
GGCGCTTGCGGCCGGGCTCACTCTCTGGTGGCGCCGGGGCGCGTGAACCCGGCCGGATGTGCGCCGCCGCACCCAGCTCCCTGCGCGATGAGCACGAGCTATGATCAGATACTTCCGAGACCGACCGCTTGCCTGGCTCTTTGTCGTGCTCTTGGGCTTCGAGGCCCTGGCGGCCGAGGCCGTTACCACCAACTGCGTCGTGATCGACGAGTTCGCCCACCTTCCGGCTGGGGTCGCTTACTGGCAGCGCGGGTTGTTCTCCATGTACGACGAGAACCCGCCACTGGCCCGATACCTGGTCGCGCTCCCGGCAGTCCTGTCGCGAGCGCGGATGGATTACTCCCACGCCGGGGTGGTCGAGCGCTGGGAGTGGCGGGTGTCCCACGACTTCCGGTGGGCCAACGCCGCTCGTTATTTCTCGATGTTCGTCTGGGGCCGGTTCGTCGTGGTGGCGCTGGCCGTGGCCTGCGGCGCGCTCATCTTTTGGTGGGCGAAGGCCCTGCACGGCGAAACGGCCGGCCTGGTCTGCGCTGCGCTCTGGTTTACCGATCCCAACGTCCTGGCCCATGCGACGATTGCCACCACCGACATCGCCACGTCCCTTTTCGGCCTGCTTGCCACCTACTGGTTCTGGCGGTTTCTGCGCCAGCCTTCTGCCTTCTCGGCGGCCCTCTCGGGCTTCGGGCTCGGGCTGGCGCTGGGTTCGAAATTCTCCATGCTGATCCTGCCACCTGCCTGGGTGCTGATGGCTCTCGCCTCTGCCTGGCCGCGCCGAACCGTGCTCACCGCAAGGTTGGGCTCGCGGCTTGGGGCGCTGGGTTTGCTCATGCTGGCCGGCGCGCTCTTGACGGTCAACCTCCTGTACTGCTTTCGGGGGACGCTGACGCCCTTGGGGTCGTTCACCTTCACGAGCCCCACGCTCTCGGGCCTTCCGGCCGGGGAGAGCGGGGACCTTGTGGGCAACCGCTTCCAGGGAACGATCCTGGGCAGGTTGCCCGTCCCGCTCCCTGCCGACTTCGTGATCGGCTTCGATTCCCAGCTCAACGACGCGCAAGCGCACCGGCCCGCCAACCTCAGCGAGGGGCGGCTGGTCGCCGGCGGGTTCTGGTACAGTCCGCTCAGGACGCTGTTCTTCAAGCTCCCCGTTGGATCCCTCCTCTTGATCATATTGGCTCTTGGACAGGTGGCCGGCGGCGCCTTTCGACGCCGTACCGGCGCGGGGTTGATCTGGATCGTGCCCGTGTGCCTGCTTGGGTTCCTTTGCGCGCAGGCCGGAGGGTTAAACTTCGCCCTTCGCTATGCGCTTCCCGCCCTTCCCTTTTTGCTCATCGGTGCCGGAGAGGTTGTCGCCGCTGCCTGGAACCGCCGGCTGGGGAAGGCGCTGGTGCTGTGTTCCCTGCTCCTCAACGTCGCCGCTCTGATCTCAACCCGTCCGTCATACCTCAGCTTCGGCAACGCGCTGGCAGGCGGTCCCAGCGGAGCACAGCGGATGTTTCTGGGCAGCAACTTCGACTGGGGCCAGGATCTGTTCCGGCTGAAGACGTGGGCGGACCAAAACCCGGGCTTGAGGCCGTTGTGCGTCGTCTTCTACGGGCCGATCGACCCAGTGGAGATCGGCATCGGGACATGCCTTCCTCCATCCAGCTTTTTCCGGGCGCCCCACCAGCTTCCCGGCGAGGGTCCGCCCGGCTGCTTCTATCTCGCGGTCAGCTCCAACGGACTTCACGGCCTGCCCAGCCAGATCGCCGGCGCATCAAGCATTCTGCCCCTGCAAATCATTGAGTCACCACGAGTGAAACCGGAGTCAGCCATGGCAAGAATCGGGCGAACCATCTACGTGTTTCGGGTCGAAGCTCCGACCGCATCGGCTGGGGACAAGGCGCTGGTGGCCGAGCAGTTGGCAGGGTGTATCAGGGACGTCGGGCCCGATGATCTGGTCAGCACGCCGTGAGCAGGACTTACGAATAAGTTGGGAACGTGAATCCGCGCGCGCCTGGCCGCCGATGTTCCGTTTACTGATGTGGGGAGATTCAATCCCCTCCCGTGTTCCTGTTGAAACTGCCTCGCGCTTCTGCTTCAAAGGCACCCGGATGCCGGCCGGCTTGGTCTTGGTACGGCCTCGGCACCTCGGACTACGCAACTCTGTTGAGGTTGACCATGAGCGACACGAGATCCGCCACGTGGGCGCGGCCCGCGGAACTCGCTGAATTCCGCATCCGCCAGCGTAATCGTTTCGACCTGACCTGTGAGAGCCTGGAGAGCCGGCAGTTGCTGTCGACGGCCGCCGTCCCTGGAACCGATCTCAGTCAGATCGCGGCCTTGCCCAGCCTGCAGGTCGTTCCCCTGGCGACCACGGGGCCGACCGGCCTCTCGCCCCAGCAAATCACGAGCGCTTACGGGGTGAACCAGATCACGTTTTCCGGCGGTAAGGTCGTCGGCAACGGTGCGGGTCAGACGATCGCCATCGTCACGGCCTACAACGATCCCAACATCACCACTGACCTGGCGGCGTTCGACAAGGCATACGGCCTGGCCGCCCCGGCCTCGTTCAAGGTCCATAATCTGGGTGGATCGACGGTCAATGCCGGCTGGGCGCTGGAGACGTCGCTGGACGTGGAGTGGGCCCATGCCCTGGCCCCGGCCGCGAACATCCTGCTCGTCGAGGCAAGCTCGGCCACGCTCTCGGGCCTCTTCTCCGCGGTCAGCTTCGCCAGCCAGCAGCCGGGCGTGAGCGTGGTCTCGATGAGCTGGGGGACGACCGAGTTCTGGGGCCAGTCCAGCTACGATTCGTTGTTCACGACGCCGGCCGGTCATTCCGGCGTGACCTACGTGGCCGCCTCCGGCGACTCAGGGGCCTGGTACGGGCCGATGTATCCCTCGTCCTCACCCAACGTGCTGGCGGTTGGCGGCACCTCGCTGACTCTCTCCGGCAGCAATTACGTCGCCGAAACCGGCTGGTCGGGAAGCACCGGCGGGTTCAGCGGGTTCGATAGCTACTGGTCGTTCTACGAACCACAGCCCTCCTATCAGAATGCGGCCTTGGCCGCCGTCGGTCTGAGCTACGGCGTGCGGACCACCCCCGACGTCTCGTTCAACGCCGATCCCAACTCGGGTGTGGCTGTCTACGATTCGGTCAGCTACGGCGGGCAGTCGGGCTGGTTTCAGGTAGGCGGCACCAGCGCCGCGACCCCGGCCTGGGCGGGGCTGGTCGCCATCACCAATCAAGGACTGGCGGCGGCCGGAAAAGCCCCGCTCTCCGGCACCCAGGCGCAGACCGATCTCTACAACCTGCCCAGTTCCGACTTCCACGACATCACGTCGGGCTTCAACGGCTACAGCGCGACACCAGGCTACGACCTGGTTACCGGCCTGGGATCACCCAAGGCGAATCTCGTGATCGCCGGCATTCTCTCGGAGAATGGCGTGATCCAGGCATTCACCGCGGCGCAGACTCTCTCGGCATCGACCACGACCACGTCCTCTTCCGCCTCGTCGAGGAGTCGTCGATTTGATCAGGTAGCCACGACAACGGGAGACACGACAACCAGCATCAGTACCTTGACGAGCACGGCCACGGTCAGCAGCCCGGTGAGCGCAAGTTCATCTGTTCAGGCCCTGACTTTCCTGAGCAGCGCGTCCCCGGCGCGGACGACGGCTCAGCATGTGATCACGACGACCCTTGCCAGCCGGAGCCCCGCGCCGACGTCATTGCCGGGCCAGAGCCTGCCCGAAGAGACGCGGGTATCGCCCCAACACGCAAGCATTGATGACAAGGTACAGACCAGCGCGATCATCGAGGAAGCGACAGCGGTTAAGACGAAGACGCCCGCCCCGAGCGAGCCGACGACGCCTGCCCGGCAAGAGGTGACGACGCCTGCCGTGAAGCAAGGCACGAAGCCTGTCCAGGACGGGGCGATTGCGCCAGAGGCCGCTCCCGCAACTGAGGCCGCTCCCGCAACCAAGCTTCCTGCCGATGATCGGCCACCCGTGGTGCCAACAGCGCTGGCGGAGCCGAGAGACGAGCCTGCAGCGGCTGACCAGCCGACGGTGAGCCTGAGGGCAGCAGCCGGCGCGGCAGTCCTGGCTGCCGGCGGCTACTGGCTGGTGCTGGGCCGTGCCGACCGCATCCGCAGGCGCTGGTCTCCCGTGCGGTTCCGCTAAAGCGCTGGTCTGCTCCCCGGTTTTTGGTCCACCTGAAACGGGAGTTTTTCAGAACGAATTTAAATACGAGTATATTGAGCTGTCTTTTTGCGGTTCACGACCCCCTTTTGGTCACAGGCGGCGCTGAACTCTTTGGGTGTCGCGTAGCCCAGTGAGCTGTGAGGCCGGACCGCGTTATATTCCCGCCGGTACC
>JBMFUH010000672.1:0-4362 GCA_049966735.1 Isosphaeraceae bacterium | reverse complement strand
CGCGGGCGCAGGGGCCGGCGGCTCGGCGCATTGGCCTTGAGGTCTCAAGCAGAGAACCAGGCAACCGGCCAGAAATGCCAGGGCGAGGCGGTGTATTGCACTCATTTCTGCTTCTCCGTTTCGAGGGTGATCACCGTCTCGTTGCTGGGGGTGAAGTAGCGGGCGGCAACGCGCTTGATGTCGTCGGGAGTGAGCCGGTCGTAGGCCGCGTACAGCTCGTTGATGGCCTCGGGGCGGCCGGTGATCGCGATCGCCTCGCTGACGGTCCGGGCGACCGCGTCCGGGCTCCGCAGCGATCCGGCAAAGCTGTACCGGAGATGCGACTTGACCGCCTCCAGGCGCGACGGCTCGATCGGTACTCCAGCAGCCCGGGCCAATGCCTCGGTGATCCGCCTGCGCACCGGCGAGAGATCGGCCGGCTTGTGCACGCGCACGAAGATCGAAAACAGGCCCGGATCGCGATGGGGGGACGAGTCGGCCTCCAATACGACCGCCTTCTGTTCCTTGAGCACCAGCTCGCGATAGAGGGGACTGGTCTCGCCAAAGACCGCCTGCTCCAGCGCGCCCAGGGCGGCGACGTCCGGGTTGGAGGGGTCGCCCGCCGGCATGTGATAGCCCATGTAGAGCGTGGGCAAGGTCGGCAACGGCCAGGTGAGATGAGCCGAGCGCGGCTCCTTCTGAGGCGGCTCGGCGGGAATCCGCACGCTCGCCTTTCCTCTGGCCCACGAGCCGTAATGAGCCTTGACCAGCGACACCAGTTCGTCGTGCTT
Organism: Isosphaeraceae bacterium; assembly: GCA_049966735.1. Lineage (GTDB taxonomy): Bacteria > Planctomycetota > Planctomycetia > Isosphaerales > Isosphaeraceae > Aquisphaera. The sequence continues at coordinate 3,592 of JBMFUH010000672.1, read as the reverse complement.
CACGTCTCCCGTGACCACGATCGTGCAGTTCTCGGGCCGGTACCAGCGATCGAAGAAGACCTTGCTATAAGCATACTGGTTGGGCATGTCCTTGACGTCCGCCAGGAGGCCGATCGTCGTGTGCTTGTATGTGTGAGCCGTGAAGGCCGTGTTCTGCATGGCCTCTTCAAGCTTGAGAAAGGGAGACGACGCGTTCTTGTTGTACTCGCCCAGCACGGCCCGCGCTTCCTTCTGAAACGACGGCTCGTCGTACTTGAGGTTCTGGAACCGGTCGGACTCGAGCTCCACGGCCTTGGCCAAGGCCGTGGCGGGAATCGTCATGTGATAGCACGTCCAATCATCGGTCGTGAAGGCGTTGGAGTCGGCCCCCAGCGACTTGAGGACGTTGTTGTATTTCTCCTGGGGATACTTCTCGGTTCCCCGGAACATCATGTGCTCGAAGAAGTGGGCGAAGCCCGACAATCCCTTTTCCACCTCGTTCCGCGAACCGGTGCGGACCACCGTGTAGTAAGCAATGATCCCCGGCGAGTCGAACGGCACGGACATCACGCCCAGGCCGTTGTCGAGCGTCGTCTGGTGGATGGGAAACGGAAAGATCGGCCGGCTTGCGGGCCCGGCTGGTTTCGCTCCGAGTGCGATGCTCGGGAAAGCGATCGCGAACAAGGTCGCGGTTGCCAACAGGTTTCGTTTACAGATCAATGATAAGCCCCTTCGATTCAGAAGCCATCGGAAAGCCAGGTACATTGGACGGCATCAACTCTTCGTCCGTTTGACTCACCCCAACCAGTTTGCCAGCCAGAGCAGGAAAAAGGCGGCGATCCATCCGACCCCAGCGGCCCTCCCGGCGCGGTCGACCCAGCTCGGTTCGGGACGCCAGGGAGGCAGGCCGGTCACGATCCACAGCATGACCACGGATGACGTGAGAAAGAGCACGGTCGGAGTTACGCTGATCCCAAAGAAATCAAGGTCGACAACGCCGAATGTCCCCAGGGTGAAGGCTGCACAGACCCCGAACACGGGCTGTCGTACGATCTGCTTGAGCGGCGGTCTGGGCTGGCGAAGCCGGATGATGAGCAGGGCGGCAACCAAAGATACGAGAAGGCAAGACAACAGGACAGCGACCTCCGAAGAGGCTTCTTGCACGAGCATCCTCAGCATCACGTTTCGAGTAAAATAGAACCTCCAGGGTCGGAGGTGACAGAGCTGCAATGTATGGTCGTAACAGAGCGCGACCCAGGCGGGAAAACTGTCGAACCAATGAGCGCTCTGCAATATGAGCGTGCTGACGGCCAGGGCGGCGATCAGGATCATCGCGTCGCCCAGATGGAATCGTCGTGGCGAAGCCGGATGGAACGGGACGTTCTCCTCTGTCATGTCCGTCTTCCTACTTCGACGCGAACTCGCGCTTCGCTCCGTCCGTGCCGATCTGAACGGTGAACTTCGATCCGTCGGGCGCCACCGAGACATGGATGAACCGCCCGCCGGCAGGGTCGGCGTTGGCGATCAGGGCAGGGTCGGTGTTCTGGTCCGGGCCGGTGTCGATGTTGCGGTGAAGCTGGTAGGCTGCCTGGATGGAGGGTGTCGACCGCAGGCGCTGCACTGTGGCGGGCGAACATCCCTTCCGTGGACCGTTGTTCATGATGGCCACCGTCGGCTCGATCGTCTGGAGCAGCGTGGGGTGGTTCGAGATCTCCAGGCCATGGTGTGTTACCTGATACAGGTCGATGGGGCCGATCAGGTCGTGCGGGCAAACGAGGGAATTTTCGATGTTCCAGGTCAGGTCGGCGCAATCCAGAAAATCGAACTTACCGAACCGGAACCGGATCGCCACACTTCGCCCGTTGTCCGAGGGATCGACCGGAAGCGCACGAACGTGTTCGTCACAGTGCGGGTTGGCCGCTGTGCCGGTCGGGGCTGCGATCACCTTGCCGCTTGATGCCAGCACGATTGCGGAAAGTCCCCCGCCCACCGGGAGCGAATCACCCGGCTTGAGCACTCTGCGCTTGCCCTTTGATGCCTGGCGGTAGGCAATGCCTAGCGAATCGTTCGGCTTGGGGCCGTCGGGGAAGTCCAGCCCGGGAGTCTTGTCCTCGGGAAGGCCTCGGTCCCAGAAATGCTTGATCTCGACCCGCTTGACCAGCCCGGCCACTCCGCCAAAGTGGTCGGTGTGCCAATGGGTGGTGACCAGGTGGTCGAGATGCGTGCAGCCGGCCAGGTCCTTGAGGACGTGGACGATTCGCTTCGGATCGCGATCGTCGAACCCCGGCCAGCCCGAATCGATCAGGACCGTCTCCTTGTCGGGAGTCACAATCAAGGTCGCCGCGCCCCCCATCACATCGATGAAGTAAACGTCCAGCGACTTCGCCGCGGGTTGCTCCTGTGCCGAGGCGATCGGCGAGAGACAAAAGATTACACACAGGATCAAATATCGACGCATATTAGCCATCTTTGCTCGCTCCCAGCCATTGCGAGTCATCCGCTCCGTTCCACTCTTCCCGGAGCAACATCCCGACACGGACCCGCCTGCTGACTTCAATGGTCCGTCGTCGAACCGATCGTCCCTCATCGGGAGCGGCAACGCAAGAGCCGACCGCATCTGCCGACTCGCTGGCTCAAGACGTATTGAAGTTGAAAAAAAGAAACATGCATTGGCCGTCAGACAAGCGGGTTAACCGGCTCTCTCAGACCTTGTGGGGGCAGCGCCTACGTCCATAACACTCTTATCTGAGCGATGTTTAAGGAACAATTCCCAGAAAGTCCCCGGATCTCGTCTCGGAACCGATCTCATTGCCGACTGAGATATTGTAGGGTTGAGGTTGCAGAAACGGGGTTTTCGGGCTAGGGATATGTCAATTCTCACTGTGAGAAGTGTCGTGGGTTGGAAGGGATTTCGGTTTCCTGGATGTCTGGAAGCCGTACGTTGTCGAATGGATTCCCGAGGGCGAAGGGGCCCTTGCCCAAATCCCGTCGGGACTGAGGTTGCGCGGTACGAGGAGCGTCCGTCCCACGTAGGGAGTTTCCCACGCATGGTTGATTTAACGATTCTTGCCATGACCGAAGACGAGAGCTGGCTTGCATCCTTCTGGTCTGAGGCGCGGCGACTGAAGAAAACGCGGGTCGTGGCGACGCGATCCATGGATGAAGCCTGTGACCTGCTCGATTGCGCCGGGACTCAACTGCTGGTCCTGGACTGCCGGTCAAGCAGCTTCACCCTGGACGATCTCGACCGCCTGCTCTGGACGAACTCGACACGCGCGCATCCTGCCCGCGTGCTGGTTATCGACGAGACGTATCGCCCCGAAGTCGCACTCGACCTTTTCCGGATGGGAGTCGACGACTACGTCTGCTCCTCGGATCATGGTCTCCGGCTGTCGACGATCGTGCGTCATCTGCTGGGTGAAGCAGGGGAACGGGAAATTGATGTCGTGCCGGCGACCCTGGCTCTGTCTCGAAATCCCCAGCCTCCGCCGCATCTCCCCACGCGTCTGGTCGCGGCGGCGATGGCCTGAGCGGAAGATCGCAGCGCCTGGCGTTGCGATCCCCTGTTCCGACCACACTCTGCCCGACGCGCGGCCGAGGCTCAGTATCGTAG
>JBMFUH010000671.1:0-4364 GCA_049966735.1 Isosphaeraceae bacterium | reverse complement strand
TCGCCCGACTGGAAAACCTCGACGTCAGAAAGTGGCTTGCCTTGGCGATCGACGACCTTCCCCCGAATCGTCCGCAGCGGTCTCGGAAGCATTGCCAGCAAGTGCGGCGGCTGCTCGCCGATCGTGATCCATTTCGAGAAGACCGGCTCGGACCCCGGCGTACGTCGCCAGAAACGAAGCGAAGAGTGTGGTCATGGAACGAACCCTCAAGAATGTGACAGCGCGGCGGCCCGAGTGTACCGCGCGGGGGGAGCCCGCACCATTCGGGGAGCCGGCCTGCTCAAGACCGGGCCAACGGCTCAGCCGGCTGGAACCTTGCGGCATCGATGTTCGACAAGGAACTTGATCAATAGAAAATTGGCCCGGTGCTCAATAGGAAAACGCCTACTTGAAAGGGAGCGGAGCGGGCGACGGGCCTGCAATCGATTCGGAACGTCCTGGCATTCAAGGAACAGTTGATCTGGGTGTGCTCTTTTCTTTATTTACTGAGTTGCTGATCACTTCATGTGATGACTACGTTGCATCGATCGACGAGCAGCTCGGCCGGCTCCACGACCAGCTCGAGCGCCGGAAAGCTCTCGATCGCACGTGGATTCTCATCGTCTCGGACCACGGCGAGAGCTTCAGGGAACACGCCGGAGTGTTTCTCCACGGAGGCAGCTTGTACCAGACCGAGCTGCACGTACCGCTTGTGGTCGTCCCTCCGCCGGGAATCTCGATCAGGCCGGTGGTCCACGAGACGACGAGCCTGCGGAATGTGGCGGCGACGATCGTGGGCCTCACCAGCTTCACCGCGGACTCGCCCTTCTCCGGCGCGTCGCTGGCCAGGATGTGGGGCCCGGCCCGCGGCTCGCCATCCGACCCGGCAACCGGTGAGGGAGCGCTGGCCGAACTTGTTCCCAACGAGACGCTCGACGGCCGCGCCACGGACGCCTGGGGACGACGCTGGCCGCTGGCGGCTCTGAAGGTCGACGGCTGGAGCTACATTCGCCTTGAGGGCGAGGGTCTTGAGGAACGTGTCAGCCCGCTGCTCGAAAGGCACGCCGTGAGGCAGCTACATTCGCCTTGAGGGCGAGGGTCTTGAGGAACTGTATGATCTGCGCCTGGATCCCGGAGAACGCCGCAATGTCCAGGGTACTCCCGGTGCTCGTTCTCGGTTGGAGCAGATGCGCCGGTCCCTGTCGCGCTTGACGCGCGGCCCCTTGACGCCGGACCGCTTCAATCCCTGAAGGGCCTCCGCCGCGCGAGGGCGTTGGGAGGCGGTTTGCGGCCGATGTATTTCAGCCTTCATATCCGCCGGGGTGGGCGCGGTGCCAGCGCCAGGCGGTTTCGATGATCGGACGGATCGTGGTGTAGCGTGGTTTCCAGTCCAGCTCGCGAGCCGCCTGGCCAGGATCGGCCACCAGCGCGGGAGGATCGCCGGCGCGCGGCCCGGTCACGACCGCGGGAATCGGGTGACCCGTGACCTCCCGGCAGGCTTCGATGACCTCGCGCACGCTCGAGCCCCGGCCCGTTCCCAGGTTGAGCTTCAGCTCCAACCCCGGCTCCAGCCGGATCAAGGCGGCCAGGTGGGCCGTTGCCAGGTCGTCAACATGAACATAGTCGCGGATGCACGTGCCGTCTGGCGTGGGATGATGGTCACCAAAGATCATCACGTATTCACGCTCTTCAAGCGCCACCTGGAGAACGAGGGGGATCAGGTGAGTCTCGGGATCGTGGTCTTCTCCCAGATCGCCGTCGCTTGCCGCGCCGGCGGCGTTGAAATAGCGCAGTGCGGCATATCCCCAGCCGTACGCGCGGGCGTAGTCGGCCAGGGCGTGCTCGATCACCAGCTTGGTGAATCCATAAGGATTGATCGGCCGCTGCGGCTGGCTCTCGCGGATCGGCACTTCTTCCGGCTCTCCATAGGTCGCGCACGTGCTCGAGAAGACGATTCGCGAGACTCCGACCGCGCGCATCGCCTCCATCAGCGAGAGGGCGCCGATCACGTTGTTCTGGTAATACTTCGCGGGGTCGGTCACCGATTCGCCCACATACGCGTACGCGGCGAAATGCATCACGGCGGCGATTTCCTGATCGCGGAGCACCTTCTCGACCATTTGCCGATCGAGCAGGTCTCCCTCGATCAGCCTGCCCGGCGGCACCGCGGCGCGGTGGCCGTAGACCAGGTTGTCGTACACCCAAACCTCATGCCCCTCGCTCCGCAAGAGCTTCACCGCGTGCGAACCGACATAGCCCGCGCCGCCGGTCACCAGGATGTTCATGATCTTCCCCGCTTTCTTTCATTCAGCCCTGATACTCTTCACCCGCGCCGAACTGCTGGACGCAGGCCGCGATCTCCGCTTTGGCCCTGCCGACGAGTTCGGCGTTGGCACCGACCACTTCCCAGCGGGCCAGGCCGTTTTCGCTCTGCGAGGTCCGCTGGCTGACCTGATACCAGTCGTCGGCGAGCCGCGTATGCTCGGTCACGTCGCGGGGAAGGCCCTGGCGGAGTAACGTCGCCTCCAGGTCCATGCCGTTCTTCATCCGCGCCAGGGCGCTGGCCCCCTGGCTGACGAAATGTTCGCGCACGGCATCGAGCGCCTGGGCCCGCGCCTGATCGCTGGGGAATTTGTAGCCCCACTCGCGCTGTCGCGCGGTCGTGGCCTGGAGGGCGATCAGGCGATCGAACCGCTCCGGGTCCTCGTGCCAGGTCTTGGCGACCAGCAGCGCGATGTAAAGGGTGTTCTCGGTGCAGTAGCGCCCCTCGCCTCCCGCGCTGAAGGCTTCGTAGTAGTGGGCCGATTCCTCGACGGCGCCGAACCGGGCGGGGTCCTTGATCAGGCTCTCCTTGATCTGCGAGTGCCCGTTGCGAATCACGTCGACCGTCACTCCAGTCCGGGCCATCTCGATGACCGCCAGGGGATTGCACTTGAGGTCGGCGAAGATTCCCAGCCCGTCGCCGCGGAACCGGCGGCGGACCTCCGGCAAGATCGCCGCATACACAAAGCTCGATGATAGATATGTCCCATCTCCTCGATAGATGTCGATCCGATCGCCGTCTCCATCAAAGAACATGCCGACTTGATAATCGCCGCCCCTGAGCACCCCCAGTCCCGACCGGATCACGGCCTGCTTCACGGGATTGGGATCGCCCAGGGGAAAGCCGCCGTCGGCCGCGAAGTGCAAGGGCTCCAGGTCGGCCCCCGCGCGATCGAACGCCAGCATCATCTCGCGTCCCGCCGCGCCGCAGAGATAGTCCTGAAAGACCCTCGCTCCCCGCAAGCTACCCGGAGCGACGCCGGCCAGGGCCAGGCTGTCGGCCACGTAACTTTCGGTCAGGTCCCTGGCGGCGAGCCGACCGCGGCTGGTTGCGCGCGGCTTCGCATTCGCAAGGTAAAGTTCCTTGATCCGATCGAGCCCGCCGGCAAGTCCGATCCCCTGGGCGATGGGTTGCAAGCCGGGAGCGAGGATTTTCTGCCCGGTGTCTCCCGAGGGGTTGTGCGAGGCGCCGACGATCACTGCGGCGTGCTCGGGATGACGCATGGCGGAATAATAAAAGTAAGATGTTGAGCATGTTCCGGGCAGATAGACCACGTCCAGCCCCGCCGCGCGGAGGGCGTCGATTGTGATGGTCAGGTACCGCGGCCCGGCGCGCCTGGCGTCGTGCGCCACGACGACTCCCCGCGCTCCCAGGTCGTCGCGGATGTAAAACGCCTCGGCGCGGGCCAGCCGGTCGGCCAGTTCCGGCGTGAGATCGGCGGAGGGGGTCCGGATGTCGTACGCCCGGAACATCGACAGATTGAGTGGATCGTTCACCGCAAGCCTCATCTCAATAAATTGAATGGATTATAAATTTATCAAAGATGTGCATGATGTACACCAAATGCGCGGGCGCCGGGCGACGAACCGGCGAAGATGTAAGCCCGGCGGCCGGTCCGCTCCTCGTACCGGCGGGCGATGTCGGCGACCGCGGCGCCGGCGTCGGCCCGGCCCAGGATGGCGACTGTGCCGCCGCTCCCTCCTCCGGTGATCTTGGCGCCGAAGAGGCCCGCTTTCGTGCCGGCCTGGCGAACCAGATCCACCAGCAGATCGGTGCCGTCGGAGCCCAGGCCGCAGGCCGAATAGCTGGCGTGTGAAGCGTACATCAGCTCGCCCATCTCGCGCAGACCGGAGTCGTCCGGACTCCGCGCCAGCAGCCCGGCGAATCGCCCCACGCGCGCGTGCTCGTGCATCGGGTGCGTGGTCGGCTGGCGAACGGCGTAGGTCCGATGCGGGTCGACGCGTGTCACCTTGTCCGTCATCCCGCCGAACCGCGCCAGGAATTCCTCCCCCCGCGACGTTTCGGGCAACCGGGAGGCGAAATCGCGCTCGAATTCCGCGGG
>JBMFUH010000670.1:0-4364 GCA_049966735.1 Isosphaeraceae bacterium | reverse complement strand
AGAGCGACGTCGTGATGATCACCGCGGGGCTCCGGCGGAAGCCCGATGAGAGCCGGCTCGATCTCATCAACCGCAACGTCGAGCTTTTCCTCAACATCCTCGGCCAGATCAAGGCGGCGGGACCGAAGCGCGAGGCGATCGTCCTGGTCGTCTCCAACCCGGTCGACGTCTTGACCTACCTGGCCACCACCCAGCTCGAGCTTCCGCCGCGGCAGGTCATCGGCCTGGGAACCGCGCTCGACACCGCTCGGTTTCGCAGCCTGATCGCCGAGGACCTCCAGCTTCCCTCGACGCAGGTCACGGCCCTCATCCTGGGCGAGCACGGCGACAGCATGGTGCCGATCTGGTCCGCCGCGCAGGCCGCGGGACTGCCCCTGGAGAAGTATCCGGGGTGGACCGCCGCAACGGCGGACGCCCTCTTCAAACGCACCAAGGGATCGGGCGCCGAGGTGATCAAGCTCAAGGGAGGCGCGGGCTTCGCCGTCGGCCTGTCGATCCGCGAGCTGGTTCACGCGATCGCTCTGGACGCGCGCCGGGTCCTGCCCGTCTCGTCCCTGGTGAATGGACCGTATGGCATCCGCGACGTTTGCATCTCGGTTCCCACCATGGTCGGCCGCGGAGGCGTTCTGGCGCAACCGGAGATCGAGCTCTGGCCCAAGGAAGTCTCGGCGCTGCGGCATTCGGCCCAGGTCCTGCGCGAGACCATCGAGCTGGTCCAGCAGGGCAATCCCCAGGCAACCGGGAAGCCGTCGGGAGCGTCCGCATCGGCTCCCTCACCGAAACATTCAACCAGACCTGTCCGGGTGACCATGGGCGCGGGCGGAGGCAACGCCGGCGCGTCGGGGTCGCGCGTCACGATTTCCGGACTGGGAGAGCGCAACGGGCGCGGAGGCCGATAAGATGATCAAATCACTCGATCGCAAGCTGGCCGCGATGCACGCCGATCCGGGCTGCCGCGAATTCATCCTGGCCGACGCCAAGGATGCCGACATGGCCCTGGGCCTGGGAGCGCCGGGACAGTCTCCCGAGCTGCACGCCGGCGAGGTCCGCTTCAAGACGCTCGACGAGTACCGCGAGCAGATGCGGCTGATCACCCGCCAGGCACTTGTTGACATCATGCTCATGTCAGTGAGTTCGAATTATGCCTTGGCCATTTGCGAACGGCTTTTCGATGATTCACCCGTGACACCGGCCATCCGGGCCAACGACACCTCGGACATTCACCTCGCCCGCGGGTCGATGTACAAGAACGAGCCAGCCCGGCCGTTCCGGACCGCCAGCATCGACCATGCCCAGTGCGGCCATCTGGACTGTGCGGTCGAGGAACGCACGCGAGGCGCGAACCTCGGACTTTACAGCGTGACTTTCAACAACCGGCTCGAGCACGACCTGGAAACGCTCGAGCGGTTCAACGTGTTCCGCGAGGAGGCCGAGCGGAAGGGGTTCCGGTACTTCCTCGAGGTGTTTGATCCCAACGTCTCGACGGGCCTCGAGCCCGGAATTCTCCCCCATTATCTCAACGACATGATTACCCGGATGCTCGCGGGCGTCGCGCCGGCCGGGCGTCCGCTCTTCCTCAAGATCGTCTATCACGGTCCCAAGGCGATGGAAGAACTGGTCCGGTTCGATCCGCACCTGATCGTGGGCATCCTTGGCGGCTCGTCGGGAACCACGCGCGACGCCTTCCAGCTTCTGGCCGACGCCCAGAAATACGGGGCCAAGGTCGCGCTCTTCGGCCGGAAGATCAACCACTCGGAAAATCAGCTCGCCTTCGTCCAGTTCCTCCGGTTGATCGTCGAAGGCCAGATCGGGCCGGTCGACGCCGTGAAGGCCTACCACGCGGTCCTGGACAAGCTGGGCATCAAGCCTCACCGTTCGCTCGACGACGATCTGAAACTCACCGATCAATCGATGAGCTACAGCGGCGCGCCGGCGGTCGTCGTTCCCGCCCGCAACGGAACCCCCGCGCCCGCCCCCCCTGCCCTGTCTTCAACCCCGGCCACCGATGGCGAGTTGATCGCGGCAGCCCCGGGAACCAATGGCGTCCCCAAATGCCAGTGTGAGGGTTCGACCTCCTCAGGATCCGAGGCTCCCTCGTGCCAGACGTCGCCGGTCACCGAGTCGGCCGCGCTGAGCCGGCAGAACGAGCCGGCGGCCTCGGTCCCGGCCTTCTCCAACGGCCGGCCCGATTTCAGCAAGATGACCCCGGCCGATCGCCTCGCCTACCATCGCCAGCGTCTGGGACTGGGGAGCTGATCTCGGTCAGTCCCCGCGCGCGGGATCGCTCAATTGAAGTAGAATCGAGGCGTGGCGCGGCGCGGTGGTTGAGGTCGATGATTGTGCTCCCTGTCGCCCCGCCTTTTCGTCCGCGGGGGGATCACATCATCTCGACGCTTGCTCCATCTCGACACCCCGCTCATCAAACCGGGCGTGCGGATTGCCCGCGCCCCGCTTTTCGCCACGGGCAAGGGGAGGAACCCAGCCCAGCCTCTGCCCGCGGGCCGGACGTAAGCCCGACCCCTGACGACGGGCGGCCGAATCTGGTGACGATCCCCCATGATCGGCCTGACCCGATCGTCCGGTATGACCCTGCCGATCGGTCTGTCCGTCAGGTCCCGCACGCCGCGCGACAGGATCGGGCAAAGAATCTGACCCGATCCTGAGATTCTGGTAAATTAGACTTGTTGTGACGAATTGAGAGAGGCCGGAGGTTGTCTGGGTGATACAATCTTTTCAGGAATCGTCAAGTTGATCCGTCCCAGCTCCGTCGCCTCGCTTGGATGATGTTCGTCATTGCGCCCCAAGCTCATAGCCCCGAGTCGAAGCACCATGTTCTCCGGTACAGGTCAGTCGCTGGCTCCCGAGCGCAATTCGGGGCGATCGAACAACCCCGTCCTCCAGCTTGTGGGATTCCGGCTGGACAATGAGGATTACGCGATCGCCATCACCAAGATCCAGGAAATCATTCTCATGAAGCCGATCACCCGGCTTCCCCAGGTGCCGAGCTTCATCGAGGGGTTGATCAACCTGCGCGGGTGGGTCATCCCGATCGTGAACTTGAGAAAGCGGTTCGGCCTGGCGCCCCGGGAGTTTGACGACGAAACCCGGACGATCGTGGTCAACATCCACGACAAGACGGTGGGGTGCATCGTCGATGCGGTGACCCAGGTGATGCGGATCAACCAGGACCAGATCCAGCCGCCTCCGCTGGGGGTGCTGGCGGTGAATCATCACTACCTGGCGGGCCTGGCCAAGCTCGACGATCGGCTCCTGATCATTCTCGACATCGACAAGCTCTTCGAGGCGGAAGAACTGCCCACGCCAGCCGCTGTACCTCCCTCTGTCTCGACCTGACTGACCGCGCCGGTGGTCTTCTTCTCTGCTCAGCCTGTCAACGACCCGTCTGCTGATCGAATCTAGGCACCCTGAATCGACACCCTAAGAGTTCGAGCATTCCCATGGAAAGCGTCCCTCCGAATCCCCCGAGTGATTCCACCGAGGCAGCGAGACAGCAACCTGTCCAGCCCATGGCCGACCCTGCCGACAAGACGCCCCGGCGTGCCACACGACAAACCAGGCCCGCGGCCAAGGCAGGGAAAGCACGCCGCTCCATGGCACCGGCCGGCAGTGGAGGGACGTCGGCCGTGCTGGAGGCTTCTCGGGAGGCCGAATCGTCGCTGGCTGAGAGCCAGTCGAACACGCGGGGCATGATCGAGACGGCCGACGCGATCATCCGGGCCAAAACGGTCGAGGAGGTCGTTCGCGGCGCGCTCGACGCGATTCGCAAGTCCTTCGGCCTGGCCTATGCTTCCTACTGGTCGGTCGATCTGGACGAGCATGCCCTGGTCTTCAATCTCGAGTCGGGGCGCGTGGATGAGGAGTTCCACCGGCACACACGCTCGGCGCGATTTCGCGAGGGGGAAGGACTCAATGGTCGGGCCTGGCGCCAGCGCGAGCTGTTCTTCGTTGAGGACCTGAGCACGCTCCGGGATTGCAGCCGAGCGCCGCTGGCCAGTCGGGCGGGAATCCGCGCGGGGATCGCCATCCCACTGCTGCGCGACGGCCAGGTCATGGGCACGATGGACTTTTTCGCGATCGACTCGGCCGAGTTCAGCCAGACCCGCCTCGATGCCCTGCGGACCATCGCCCGGCTGGCCTCGGACAAGGTGTCGACCCTGGACAAGCAAGTCGAGCTGACCCGGATCACTCAAATGGTTGAAAACGCGCCGGTCAACATGATGTGCACCGACCTCGACCTCAAGATCCAGTACATGAACCCTCACGCCGTGAAGACGCTCAAACGGCTGGAGGCCCATCTGCCGATGAAGGTCGAGCACATGCTCGGCCAGTCGATCGACATGTTC
>JBMFUH010000669.1:0-4373 GCA_049966735.1 Isosphaeraceae bacterium | reverse complement strand
GCAAGGCCCCCGGTTCGGCGGGTTGCTCGATCGCGACAATTTCACCAGGTATGCCCAGGCACATGAACAAGCTCCTTGAGGCACAGTCATTCCCCACGGCGCAGTCGCTCCAGCTCCGACTCGAGTTCCCGCAGGCGCCTCTCCGAGTCGGAACGAGCTTCGGCCTCGGCCAAAGCGCGAGCCTCGGCCTGAGCGCGCGCCTGCTCGGCCTGAGCGTGAGCTTGTTCAGCTTGAGCGCGCGCCTCTTCGGCCTGCTTGCGCGCCTCTTCGGCCTGAGCGCGAGCGTCTTCGGCTTGCTCGGTTCGCGCTTTCCAGTCGACCAGTTGCTGGGCGAGCGCGGCGTAATCGCCAATTTCCTCGCCGGTTTCCGGGTCGAAGCAGGCCAGGCGATCGAAGCCCCCGCGCGGGTCCTGAGTCACTCCCAGCCAGACGCGAACCGGTTCCAGCCAGATCCAGCCTCGGGCATCGGGAGCGATTCGCTCGTAACCGCCCGGCGTGTGGCGCAGGACGATGATCTTGATGTGCCGTTCCTGCTCGTTCTCATCAACGTCGGCGATCACGTACAAGGGAACTCCCGCCCGATGGTAAAACTCGCGCTTCGGTCCCAGATCGTTGCCGCGCGTGTCCGGCGAGGTCACCTCGACGACCATTGCGGGCTTCGCATGCTCCAGCGCCACGTCGAAGGTTTTCCAGTCCGTGTAGCGAGAGAGTCCCAGGAAGACGGAGATGTCGGGCCCGAGCGGTCGGACGCCAGACAGGTTCCAGTCGGTTCGGCAATCGTGCAAGACCACGGCTTCGGGGTTGTCGGCCAGCCGGGCGCGACAAACGTTCGCCAGGTAAATGAGGTCGCTGGCATGGCCGACCGTGTGCACGATGAAATCCCCCACTTCGGGAAAGAGCACGTCTTCGAGCGTCAGGGGCACCTGCTTGAACTCGACGGCGCCGTCGGGCTGTGTCTCCTTGATGTACCGCCAGCCGTAACGAAACGGGTCCGGCTCCGGTGCCGGAGGAGTCGGGGCTCGGGACCGTGAAATGGTACTCATCGTCACCTCCGTGGCGGGAACCTTGTTTGCCAGTATGGCTCCATTTTACCTCTGGTCGCTGGCGACGACGACCGGGTTTTCGGCCCCGATCCGCTCCGCGGACCTGCTTCGTTCCGGATGTCGCGGCAGATCAGGACATGTCCCAAACAACTTCCCCAGATCGTGAGTTCACCAGTTGTGGCAAGGTCTCCCAACCTTGCCGCCGACCCGACCGTTGGTCTCCAGCGGCGATCCCAGGTGGGAGACCTCCGGTCCCAGAGTCGGCGGGGTCAGAGACCCGCGCCGAACGGAACCCGCGCCGAAGGGAACGGCGGAAAGCCAGTCGGTGATCTTGTCCGGTTCGATCTTGATCTTCATGGCGACAGATTCCAGACCTCGACGAATCGCCAGCCCTTGGGCGTCCGGGCGACCGCGCCGCCGATGTCCCAGCCGACCTTGCACGCCTTGGCGATCGACGCGGGGACCGGGATCGGCCCGATCTCCTTGCCGGTAAGGACTGGCTCCAGCCAGATTTGCTTGGGCCCGACCCGACTGATCACGAAGTGATCTTCCACCAGGTTGGCAGTTGGAATCTCGCCGCAGTCGGCGATCCAGTCCTCCAATCGGTCGAGCAGCTTCTGAGTGGCGGGCAGGTCGCGGGCGGATTCGCCGATCATTTCGGTCATCGACTCGTCGGCTTCGGCGTGGCCCTTGCTGACCAGCCATTTGGAAAGCTTCTTGATCACCGTGCCGGCGGCCTTCATCGTCCCGCTGCCGCCGATGACCTTGCGAGGCATGAAGTATTCAAGGAAATCAATGAACCCGGCGGAGATGTCCTCGGCACCAAACGTGCCGCAATAGGTCCCTCCGGCTCCGGTGATCCGCTCATACTCGTCTTCCCCGTTGTGATCGGGCCAGTAGCTCTCCAGGTAGGAACGGTAGAGATCGATGATCCCTTCGTACTTGGAGTACGTCTTCGCGCTGAGTCGATTCTCCTGATCGGCCAGGAACTCCTTGAAAAGCTGGTCGATGGTCTTGCCCGTGTTCCGTGCCTTCATGAGGCCCTCCATTCTCAACATTGCGTGCACCCACGAGCATTCTACCGAGGCGCCGGGCCCGCCACTAGCCACAGGGTGACATCGGTCCGCAGAGCGGACCCTACGGAAAGCCATCACCGAGAACCGCTCTGGTGATGGGTCCGCTGAAGACGTCGAGCCGGGATTCGCCGCCAGGCGGTTTACTCGGGACTTCCGGCCGGGTATTTAAACGAGAATACGGGCGTGACGACGGCGCTCTGGAGTCTTCAAAGGAGAACATGGTCATGTGGCAATGGCGCGCGAAGTGCTGGCTGGCGGCCTGCTTGGCGGTGCTGACGATGCAAACGGCGACGTCGGCGCAGGGAACCCGAGACACCACGACCTATCGCCGGATCAAGGCCTACCTCGACGGCATCCCGGCGATCGATACGCACGACCATCTTCCGCCGTTCGATCTCCTCAAGGCGCGAGTGAAGACCAATCGCGGCGAGGGGATGAACCTCTGGGGAATCTTGCGGAACAGCTACTACCCATGGGTCAACCCACTGACCCCCTGGACGCCCGGAATGACGTTCGACGCGTGGTGGGAGAAAGCCAAACACGATTTCGACTCGGCCCGGGCAACCAGCTTCTATCGCTATCAGCTTCCCGCGTTTCAGGACCTTTACGGCGTGGACTTCGACCGGATCACCGACGCCCAGGCCCGCAAGCTCAACGATCAAATCTTCAACAATTACAAGGATGCGCGATGGGTGTACCACGTCGTGACGGAACGCGCCAACATCGAGCTGATGTTCAACGACCCTTACTGGGCCCGGTTCGCGTTTCATCCGGACTATTCGTTCGGCGTCTTCGTCTTCAACGTCTCGACACTCACGTCGGGGTTCCACCCCTCCGAGTTCTACGCGCCGACCGACAATCCTTACCTGTTCGCGAAGAAAGAGGGGATGAAGGTCGAGACGCTGGACGATTACCTTGCCGTGCTCGATCGGCTCTTCCAGAAGGCCAAGAGCGCCGGGGCGGCCTGCCTCAAGACCACGCTCGCCTACCAGCGGACGCTCCGCTTCGAGCAAGTCCCCCGCGGCAAGGCGGTCAAGATCTGGGGCCACCCGCGCAGCGAACTGTCGGCCCAGGACGTGCGCGATTTTGAAGACTTCATCATGTGGCGGCTGGTCGAATTGAGCGCCCGCTACGACCTGCCATTCCAGATCCACACCGGCGACGCGCGGATTCAGGGGTCCAACCCGATGCTCCTGGTCAACCTGATCGAGGCGAACCCCAAAACCAAGTTCATCCTCTTCCACGGCGGTTTCCCGTGGGTCGGCGAGACAGGGGTGATCATGATGCGGCACGGCTCGCACGTCTGGATCGATTCGGTCTGGCTGCCGACCATCAGCTATTCGACGGCCAAGCGCGCGTTTCACGAGTGGCTCGACGTGATGCCTTCCGAGCGGATCATGTGGGGGGGTGACGCGCATCAGGCCGAAGGGATCTATGGAGCAACTGAATTCAACCGCCAGTGCCTGGCCGAAGTCCTGGCCGAAAGGGTGGATCGCGGCGACCTGCTCGAGGAACACGCTCTGCGGATCGGCCGGCAAATCCTCCGGGACAACGCCCTGGCCCTCTTCCCCCAACTGAAGGAGCGGCTCTGGAAGCACAAGGGCGTCAAGCTGACGCCGCCGAGTGCTGCTCCCGCGCCGGCTCCGCCGATCCGGTGAGTCCCGGTTTCAGGGTGGTTGATCGCCGAGCACGGCAAGGCAATGATATAGGACACGCGCGACGGCGCGCGGAGGCAACGGTTACACTGTTCAGCCAGTGCGCTCGCTCTACTCACCTGGATGGAGGGAATCCATGATCGGCTCCGAGGCGGCAGGTTCATCACGGCGTGAGTTTCTGGGAAACGCGGGCAAAACCGTTGCGGCGTCGGCGCTGGCGGGGGTAGCGATCCCGGCTGTGCATGCCGGCGAGAGCCACACGATCCAGCTGGCGCTCGTGGGTTGCGGCGGCAGGGGCACGGGCGCCGCGACCAATGCCCTGTCCACCAAGAACGGGCCCATCAAGCTGGTCGCGATGGCCGACGTGTTCGAGCACCGGCTGAAGATGAGCCACGACGCCTTGAGGTCGAGCGGCAGCGGCGCCAGCAATGGCTCGCCCGATCGGCCGTCGGGCGGATGGGACCCGGCTCAGGTTGACGTTCCGCCCGATCGCCAGTTCATCGGCTTTGACGCGTACAAGAAGGCCATGGATTGCCTCAGGCCCGGCGATGTCGTCCTGCTGACCACGCCTTGCGCGTTCCGCTGGGTCCATTTCAGCC
>JBMFUH010000668.1:0-4376 GCA_049966735.1 Isosphaeraceae bacterium | reverse complement strand
GATCGGCGTGGCCTGTTTACCGTTGTTCTTGAAGTAGACCGTCCATTCCACGGCGGGATAATCGCGGTACTCGACCGCGACACAGCGGACTTCCAGCCCGCTGCCCGCATCGGTCCACGTCCGGCAATGCCGGGTGCGGTTGGCGTCGAGCCGTGTGGTTTCGTATTTCGCCGGCCAGTCGCGGAGCAGGTCGCTCGAGGCTCGACCGTTGTAGAGGAACGAGAAGGGGGGCGCGACGCGTCCCTTCGCCAAATGCGCGTCGACCCATTCCGATTTCCGCCGCATCTCGCCGGAAAGAACGAACTCCGCTCCGTCGCTCCTCCCACATGGGACCGCGAGCCAGAGCAAAAGGGTCATCAGCGCCCGGCGCGACGGTTGCCGAAAGCTCCGCAATGGCGAACGCATGACAAAGACTCCCGTGCCTCAAGGCCGGCGCCTCAGAGCGACCAGCCCTGGCGATACTCGGCGCGGACGTACTTGTTCGCGTCTTGGTTGTTGGTGATCCGCAGGTTGTCGGCGTCCCAGACGATCCGGCTCTCGACCCGCTTGGCGATGTTGCCCAGCAGGCAGGTCTCGGTAAGCGGGCCGGAATACGAGAAGTCGGCTCCGGCACGGCCGCCAGACTTGCAGGCGCGCCCCCAGTCCATCTCGTGCGAGCCCTGGACCCGCGGCAGGACCGGCTTGGGCAACTCCACCTGCTTCATCCGGCAGGCGGGAAGCAGTTGCGGCGAGCTGAAACCGTAGAGGCCCGACATGATCGTCCCCTTGGTTCCCTTGATGATGGCGCCCCCCTCCGCCGGCATCTTGGCGCCGTCTTCCAGTTCGGGCGGACGAGGCGCTTCCAGGCCCTCGTACCAGGTCAGCTTGACGGGCGGCAGACACCCGCGCGCCGGGAACTGGAACGTCACCACTGCCGCCAGCGGATGCACTTCCTTGGTCGAACCGCAGCAGGTGGCGTCCACGCTCGTGGGGGCGGTGAGCTTGAGGGCGGAAACGATCGGGTCGAGCGTGTGCACGCCGCGATCGCCCATCATGCCGCAGCCGAAGTCCCACCAGCAGCGCCAGGTGGCCGGGTGATAGGCGCGATGATAGGGCCGCAGGGGCGCCGGGCCAATCCAGAGGTCCCAGTCGAGTGCTTTGGGAACCGGCGGCTCCTCCTTGGGACGCTCCGACCACTTTGAACTCCAGTACGCGTGGCCCCAGGGGTAATAGGTCAGGCTGCACCAGGCGTCGACCTCGCGGACCTCGCCGATCAGGCCGGCCCAGATCCACTCGGAGAGCTGGCGGATTCCTTCGCCCGAGTGCCCCTGAATTCCCATCTGCGTGACGACCTTCGATCCACTGGCCGCCTTGGCCAGCATCCGGGCCTCGTGGACGTCGTGGGTGAGCGGCTTCTGGCAGTAAACGTGTTTCCCGGCGCGGATGGCGGCCATGGTGATCACGGCGTGCGTGTGGTCGGGCGTGGCGATCACCACGCCGTCGATGTCCTTCCGCCGGTCGAGCATCGCCCGGTAATCGGTGTAAAACCTGGCGCTCGAATAGCGCTGGATTGTCGGGGCGGCATAGGTGGGATCGACGTCGCAGAGCGCGACGATGTTCTCGGACTTCAGGTTCTTCAAGTTCTCCGCTCCCATGCCGCCAATGCCGATGCCCGCGATGTTCATCTTCTCGCTGGGCGCGACGTATCCCACGCCGCCCAGAACATGGCGCGGCACGATCGTGAAGCCGGCGGCGACACCGGCCACGGCGGTTTTCTGGAGCAGCGATCGGCGGGACATGGGAGCAATCATGGTGAAGCCTCCTGGTTCGGCTGGGGTGCTCAGGCGGTGTAAGGCAAGTTGCACGGGGACAGAAGCCGGAGCGGGGAAACTCGGATTCAGGCGACCACCAGAACGGGCGGGGCGACGAAGGCGGGAGTGCACGGCACAAAAGCGGCGAAGCAAGAAGCTTGCCCGAAACTTTCGTGCCCAAGCCGCGGCCAGCCCATCGCGAGCCCCACGACTATCTGCAAGGTAGAGCCAGCGGAGGAACAAATCAAGACTCTGGGTTTGGGTGAGGTGATCAAACTCACGGCCAAGTGCCAATCGATATCATCGACGATCGTTTCCCGGTTCTTGCAGGCATGTTCGGTGGGAGTCGTCCGGGCCATCACTTTTCCCGGTTGCCGGCTTCGCGGCGAGTCCGGACCTTCGTGATCGTTCCCTGGAGATCAAGCGGTGCAACTTCTCTTCGGTCGGCCTGATCAATCCCGATCTGAATCTCCTCGCGAATCTCTTCAAGCTTCATGGCCTCAATCTTGTCCCGCTCATCGAGGAGTCGAAGCGCCTCCCGGACAACCGCGCTGGCCGAGAGATCCATCCCGGTCTCCACCGTCTGGTGGATCAATTGCTCGAGCTCGGGTGTAAGTGAAATGTTCATAGCTTGAACCTCCAGGGAGTCGCGGATGGAGGGGCCACTTCCCTTGTCCCGGATGGATCTCGTCTTCTCACGTTCCGGGCCCGACTGTGACGGCCCCTGCCATTTGAACGATGCGGTCTAACTCCCGAACAGCATCAATGGCCTGGCTCAAGGAAACGTGAGGCTTCAGCGCAACGACCCTCCGGGCTCGGCCTTCGACGCTCTGATCACTACCGGGTTCGCGGCTCACAAAGAGGGCTGTGCTCACTCGCTCCAGTTCCGAGACTCCCTTCTGTCCCAGTGCGCGGGCGATGAACTCCAGTTGCTCGGAGTATTTCCCGAGCGTCACCGGGTACCGCTTCCTGAATTCCTGGCTCGTCTGGGTTGGAACCAGGGAGGGGCCATAGGAAGGGCGTCGAATGCGCAACTCGACTAAGTAGTCTGCTCTCAGCGCCGTGAGGTCTTCGCTCAGATCGAAGGAATAGGGGCCAAACTTGTAGAAGATGAATTCAAAATCAGTCGGAACGCGAAACAGCTCTTGGAGAATGTAGACCGACTTCTGGAGGTGCGTCTCCCCGCACCAGCTCCCATGCTGGAGCAACCGATCGGCCAATTCGACCAAGATCGCGGCGCGCTGGAGTCGGTTCATTGGCCTGTCTCCGGAACCGGTTGGATCAGTCGTTCGCGATTGTCTCGAAGCCATCGTTGGGCCACGGTCAGCTTCCCTGGTTCAATGAAAACATAGTCGACCGTGACAACAGGAATGCTCCCGAGAGTTTCAGACAACTCGACAGACGACGCGATCGCGCCATCCTTGAGAAGGACGGGAAAGACCGATGATTCTCGCTTCTGTGTGTACCCGTCATAACGAACACATTCCTCCCCGAATTCGGCCCTCGCCCCGTCGAATATGGCTTTCCCTGGCTCAGGATTCACTCTGGCGTCCCCTGGATGTCGCTGGTAGAGGAGCTTGAAGTGGTCATGCTTCGTGATCCGGAGTGCTGCCTGGTGGCCCGCCTGAGACGAGTCACTCGCCGCCATCAGGATACATCCGTTCAGTTAATTATCGGTACTTTTGAGGTGCGACTCAAGCTCAAGCTTGTCTGCCTGATCAAGCTCGTCGAGCAGCCTGCGAATGTCGTCGGTGACGTTCGGTCTGGCTGTCACCACGTCGAACACCCTGCCGGCGAGTTCCATCACACCCAAGGAGTGCTCGAACCGTTTGTGCGTGGCCGCGGGATACAGCATGTAAGTGAGTGAAAGCTGGTGGATGTGCCGCAGCCGTTGGAACGGCCGGGAATCAAGCACCGCGCGCTCGTCCGAGTCCAACCGCACGAAGACGTGAATCGGATCGCGGATCTCGTGCTGGTGCTTGCTCATCGGTTCCTCTCGTGCCACTGTCGAGAAGACTCCAGCCCCTCTTCGAAGACGGGCCCATTATTGTTCCACATCCCAACCCGTATGTCAGCGGTGGGCCTCATTTCATTCGACGCATCCAACGGGCTTCTCCTGACATTCCTGCTCCTCGCGCCGCAGGTCATGCAGCGAGCCCAGCCGCGCCACGTTTGGCCAGATGGCGGCCACGCCCAGGACAACCAGAACGGTCCCCAACCCGCCGAGCACGACCGAGGCGACCGTTCCGAAGAGCCGCGCGGCCACGCCCGACTCGAACTCGCCCAGCTCGTTGGATGAGGCGACGAAGATGGCGTTGACCGCCGAGACGCGGCCCCGCATCGCGTCGGGGGTCAACAACTGGACCAGCGTCTGACGGACAACCACGCTGATGTTGTCGAGCGCCCCAGTCAGCAGAAGCATCACGAACGAGAGGTAGGGATTGCGCGAGAGACCGAAGACGATGGTCGCCACGCCAAAGCCCGCCACGGCCCAGAGCAGCGACTTGCCAGCCTGCCGCATGGGAGGGCGGTGAGCCAGCAAGAGAGCCATGAAGAATGAGCCGATCGAGGGCGCTGCCCGCAGCC
>JBMFUH010000667.1:0-4376 GCA_049966735.1 Isosphaeraceae bacterium | reverse complement strand
CTTTCGCCGACAGCTCCGCGCTGCCAACCTGGCACGTGGCGCGGGAGACGCGCCGGGCCGTCACCGTGGCGCTCACCGGTGATGCCGGGGATGAGCTCTTCGGCGGCTACGACCGCTATCGCGCGTTGGCGTTGACCGAGCTTTTCCAGCGTCTTCCCGATCCGCCCCGGCGCTGGATCGGCGGGACGTTGACCCGCGTGCTCCCGCGGTCGGCCAGGTCAAAGTCTCGCCTGCGTGCCCTGGAGCGGTTGTTCGAGCGAATCAACGAGCCGGCGGGATCTCGCTATCTGGCCTGGATGACGACATTCGACGAGGTTGGCCGGATGGCCCTCTATTCGGAAGACCATCTCGACTTCCTCGCCTCGACCGCGTCGCTTCAGCCCGAGCAGGTCTCCACCGATCCCGCCTCGGTGCTCACCAGGGCGTGCGCCTCGGCGAACCGCAGGGACCGGGTCACGCGGGCCATGGTGGGCGACATCCTGACGTACCTGCCCGGCGATCTGCTTGCCAAGGTCGACATGACGAGCATGGCGCATAGCCTGGAGTGCCGGGGGCCGTTCCTGGATCATCGGGTCGTGGAGCTGGCCGCCGCCATGCCCCTGGACCGCAAGCTCCGGTTCCGGCCGGGCCGGTCCAAGGTCGTGCTCAAGCGAGCCTTCGCGGACCTCTTGCCCAGACCAATCCGGTCACGCCGCAAGATGGGTTTCGGCGTGCCCGTCGGCCGCTGGTTTCGAGACGAACTCAAGCAGGAGCTGCGCGACATCCTGCTTGACCGCGCGTGCCTCGACCGCGGTCTCTTCCGACCCGAAGCCGTTCAAAGATTGTTTGACGAACACACTGCAGGCCAGCGCGAGCACGGCCACCGCCTCTGGGCGTTGGTCATGCTGGAGCTCTGGTTTCGGAACCATTTCGACGGTCAATCGCCGCGTTGATCAGTCGGGCCGTTTCGGCGACAATCAGCGTGGCACTTTTCAGGATGACCAGGAGGCTGGATCATGGCCACCGTCGAGGCGTTGCTCACCGCGGAGGAGTTCGGGCGGCGACCGGATCCCGGCTACCCGGAGGAACTTGTTCAGGGAAGGATCGTCTCGATGCCCCCGCCAACCCCACTCCACGGTAAAGTCCGCGGTCAGGCCTATTACCTCTTGCGACGGCATACGGATGATCATGATCTCGGGCACGTCATGAGCAATGATTCCGGCGTGATCACGGAACGGGATCCCGACACGGTGCGCGGTGCGGACGTGTCCTTTTACAGCTACAACCGCCTGCCCAAGGGGGCCATTCCAGAGGGATACTTGACCTTTCCGCCCGATCTCGTCGTCGAGGTTCGCTCCACCGACGATCGCTGGCGGGAGATCCTCGATAAGGTCACGGAGTATTTGGAGGTCGGTGTCACCGCCGGGATCGTTCTCGATCCCGGACCTCGCACCGCTCACTTCTTCCGGGCCGACCAGCCACCGCGGCAAGGGGGATCGGACGGGGGGCTGGGGGCTTCGCGGGGTCAGACCCGGGGGGGCTTCGCGGGGTCAGACCCGTTTTGCGGTTTTCGGTGATCGCAGGGGGGCTTCGCGGGGTAAGGGCTCGTTACCAGTTTTCGGTAGTTCGGTGGCAGCAATTCGCCAGCCACTTTTCCCCTCGCTGCACAATGATCACCTTAGTCATGCCGAAAGGCGATGCATGGGCTTGGCGAGCTTCGCGCCCTGGCGTGAGGTCCATGTCGTGACGACCGCATGGCGTGACATCGGGGCGAGAGCAGGGGTAGGAGCAGGGTTATGAGTTAGAAGGGATGGGAGGATTGGGAATCGGGAAAATGCGCGGAATGTCCGGGAAATGTGAATCATTTGCCAAAACATACCGCATAATGACATTGGAGTAATCCGGATAGCAAAGGGCTGGGTGGCCCCGGGGGAGCAATCCCCCGGGGCCACCAGGCCCTTTGGATAGCTGAAGTGGAGAACAGGCTGCATGACCTCAAGGACACCCTGGCGCGAATTCCGGACGTCAAGCTGGGACCGGACCTGAACTGGCTGATTCGCGGCGGGCTCGATCCGGTGCGGTTCATTCACGATTATGGAGATCGGATCGTCTTCCTCCATCCGCGGGATCAGAAGGCCGACGGCAAGTGGTCGGAGGCAATGGGCGAGGGCTGCACCGACTTCGTCGCCATCGGCAAGGCGCTCTCCGACATCCATTTTGCCGGCCACGCCGTGATCGAACTGGCCCACGAATCCGGGTTCAAGCCGACAAGGCCGCTCCGGGAAAGCCTGAAGATCAGCCGGCAGTTCGTGCGCAAAACGCTGGGCTACTGAAAAGACCTCGCCGGCGAGCGGCCGTGCAGGTGTTTCAGCATGGTCGAAAAAGGAGAACAGCACCCACCACAGGCTGGACAGGAGACCGGTCGCGCAGTCCAATGAGGACGTGTGCGCGAACGCGGATGTTCGCAAAGACAACGGTGTGTCCTTGGGCTCATCCGCATTTTCCCACCTGGATCAACGGGTCGGTCGCGCTTTTGGCAAGTGCGGCCGGTCCGGTCGTGACGGCCCCGTGATGCGTACCGCGAAGCTCGCGCCGCGGGGTCTTCCTGTTCGGGACTGCTGGCCCCGACAGCTCTTGAGGGACGCGGCGGTCCTAACCTGGAGAGGATCTCACCCATGGTAGACAATCTGACGAGAAGGCAGTTCGTGCAGGAGGGGGCTGTCGCGGCCGTGGCGCTTGCCTCGGGACTGGCGTCGGCTTCCATTGTTCAAGCGGGGAATCCCACCAACCAGGACACCAGCAAGATCCTCAATTACAACCCGGACATGGAGTACCGCCGCCTGGGCAAGACGGGACTCATGGTCTCGGCCGTGGCGCTGGGGGGGCACTGGAAGCGTGTCGACACCATGGTCGGCGGGGCGGCCTCGGAAGGCTGGATGTCGCAAGACATCGGCGGCTCGGCGTTCCTCCGCAACCGGGCCGAGGTGGTGAACCGTTGCATCGACCGGGGCATCAACTACGTCGACGCCTGCTGCGCCGAAGAGGTCCTCGCCTACGCCAAGGTGCTCAAGGGCCGGCGCGACAAGATTCACTTCGGCTTCTCGTGGTACCAGCACGAAAGCCGCTTCCCCGAATGGCGCCCGCGCAAGAAGCTGATGCAGGCCCTTGATCAAGGGATGAAGCAGGCCGGGCTCGATCACGTCGACCTCTGGCGGATCACGCTCCTGGAGCAGAGCATCCAGCACACCGACGCCGAGATCGAGGAGGCCGTGGCCGCGCTCGACTGGGCCCGCGAGACTGGCCGCGCCCGGTTCACCGGCGTCTCGTCGCACCACCGGCCGCACATCAAGAAGATGATCGAGAAGTACCCCGACCAGCTCCAGGTGATCCTCACTCCCTACACGGCCGACACCAAGGTCGTGACCGACGAGTCGGGGCTCTGGGCCGCCATCAAGAAGCAGGACGTCGGCTGGTTCGGCATCAAGCCGTTCGCCAGCAACTCCCTGTTCAAAGGGGACAGCTCTCCCAAGAGCCCTCACGCCAAGGAAGACAACCGCCTGGCTCGCCTGGCCATTCGCTACGTCCTCTGCAATCCCGCCATCACCGCCCCGATCCCCGGGCTGATCAGCGTCCGACAGGTGGACAACGTGGCGCTGGCGATCAAGGAACGGCGAGTTCTCGACGTGGCCGAGCAGGCCGAGCTGAAGGACGCCATGGAACGCGCCTGGGCGGCCCTGCCGCCCAACTACCACTGGCTCCGCGACTGGGAGTACGTGTGAGCGATTCGATCTGTTGCACAAGTTCTGACTTAACAGCTTTTTGAAGGGCCGCACCGGAGACGGGGAACATGACGAGTGGGACGTATTGCCGCGCACGCTTTTGGGCCGCCGGTGCGGCACTCTTGATCGTTCTCGGATTGCCCATAGGGGTAAGCCGAGTCTGGTCGCAGCAGTCTGGAGCTTCCTCTGCCGACAAATCGAGCCAGACCTCGCCTTCCCAGCCTCCGCCGCTGGAGGTCGACCTGGACGAACCCCTGCGGCTCGACACGCCCGCCAAGCCTGCCACCAAGGGGAAGGTCACGCAGGCTGCCGACAATAGCCCCTGCTTTGTCTGCCATGCCAACTTCCGCAAGGAAGAGCTGGCGTCCACTCATGCCTCAAACGGTGTTGGATGCGTATCGTGCCACGGCCCTTCGATCAAGCATCGCAACGATGAGGCCAACATCATCCCTCCGGATATCATGATTCCCACCGAGACCCTCGAGGCTTCGTGCACGCGCTGTCATAAACGACACGACGTCGCGCCGAGGCTGGTCGTCGAGCGCTTCCTGGCGAGGAACACGGGCCACACCGATCTGAAGAATCTGATCTGTACAAGCTGTCACGGAGAACATCACC
>JBMFUH010000666.1:0-4381 GCA_049966735.1 Isosphaeraceae bacterium | reverse complement strand
CCCTCGTAATAGTGAAACCTCCCTTGCAGCACCAAGAGCCGCGCACCGTCAAGCTGGCCAACCACCAGGTTACCCTCATGCCCAGCCACGCTGGGAACCGGAAAGTGCGGGATCTCGACATAGGGAATCGTCAAACGCTCGGAGAGCCCGTCAACCAGAGAGCCAAATCCCGAACCGAGCACCAGCGCGATCGACGGAACCTGGGAAACCTGCTCCCGGATGGCCTGGGCCGCCTCCATGGCTCGCAAGGCAAGATCATTCGATGCGAAATTCATAATAAAATCCCAGCGATACATGCCGAGAGGAAGTTGGCCAGGGTCCCCGCCAGCAGGGCGCGAAATCCCAGCCGGGCCAGGTCCTGACGGCGGTCGGGCGCCAGGGCGCCGATGCCCCCGAGCTGGATGCCGATCGAGCTGAAATTGGCGAAGCCGCAGAGTGCGAAGCTGGAGATCACGAACGAGCGGTCCAGCAATTGCGCTTTCATCTTGCCCAGTTCCTGGAAGGCGATCAGCTCGTTGAGCACGGTCCGCGTGCCCAGCAGACTCCCCACGCCGCGGCAGTCTTCCCAGGCCACGCCCATCATGTACGCGACCGGGGCGAGCAGCCAGCCGAAGATGGCCTGCAGGGACGTATGGAACATGCCCAGGATCAGATTCAATAGCGCGATCAGCCCGAGGAACGCGATCAGCATGGCCGCGATGTTGAGCGCCAGGTGCAGGCCGTCCCGCGTGCCCCGCGCCGCGGCGTCGAGGACATTGGCGTCGGACTGGTCCTGGACCGGTCGCACGCGGCCCAGCGTTGCCGGAGTCTCGGTTTCGGGGATGAGCAGCTTGGAGAGCAGAATCGCCCCCGGCGCGGTCATGATCACGGCGGTGATAATGTGCCGCGGCTCGACGCCGTAGGCGAAGTAGACCGCCATGATCCCCCCCGAGACGTGAGCCATCCCCGCGGTCATCACCGTGAGCAATTCGGATTTCGTGAGCGTGGACAGATAGGGGCGGATCGTCAATGGGGCCTCGGTCTGACCCAGGAAAAACGACGCGGCCACGTCCAGCGACTCGGCCCCGCTGGTCCCCAACAGCCAGGCCATGATCACGGCGAAGATCCGCACGACCCACTGCATGATGCCCAGGTGATAGAGCACCGCGAACAGGGCCGCGACGAAGATCACCGTGGGCAAGAGCCGGAAGGCGAAGACGAATCCGGCCGGGCCGCGGTCGTCGGTGAGCCCCGCGCCGAAGACCATCCGGGCCCCCTCGAGCGCACAGTCGAGCACGGCCTGCACCGCCTTGCCCGCAACACGCATCACCTGGATCCCGGCGGGGACTCTCAGCACCAGGAGCGCAAAGCCCCATTGCAGGGCCAGCCCCCAGAAGACGACTCGCCGCGAGATGGCCCGGCGATTCTCGGAGAGGAAGACGGCAGCGCTCAGGATGGCGATGATCCCCAGAAAACCTCGGATCCGGTCGACCAAATCCAGCAGATCGATGGAATCGGGAATCGAGACCGTGCCCGACCAGGGACCGAACGTCACCCGGTACTCGCGGCGCGCCTCGATCCGCGGGCCCACCGCGACGCCATCGGCCTGGTCTAACTCCTCCGGGGCCCGATCCGCTTGCCGCGCGGACTTCGCTGGCTCGTCCGGGGCGAGAGCCGAGGTCTTTCCTCCGGGCCCGCTGGCGGCGCGCACAGGCTCGCGGAGCGGGGCCAACCCCAGTGACAATAACGCGATCAGCAGAAGCGTGCGCATCCGGCCTCTTTCCGCCTTCGAGAATGGGGAGAGCGAGGTGTCCCTGAGCTTACGGTCTGATCATCTGGCGAATCAACGGGGATTCCGTCAGGGGCGCTTCGGCGATTGCGTAGGCGTCCTGAACAACCGCCTCGACCTGTTGCACCACGGTCTCATCATTCACCAGCAGGGTGCAGAGCGGCTCTCCCTGCTCGACAGCCTCACCGACTTTGCGATGCAGAATGATCCCGACAGCCGGATCAATCACCGAGTCGACACGCGCCCTCCCCGCCCCCAGAAGCATCGTGGCGTGACCGATCTTGCGGGCGTTCAGCTTCTGAATCGTTCCGCTGGAGCGGGCCTCTACATCCATCCGCAGCCGAGGAGCGGGCAAGACCGAAGGATCGTCGACGACCCGGGCGTCGCCCCCCTGCGCCGCGATCACGTCGCGCAACCGCTCCAGCGCCTGACCGCTCGCCACGACCGACCGGCAGAGAGCCCGTGCCTCGTCACGATCGTCGGCCTTTCCGGCCAGGACGATCATCTCCGCGGCCAGGACGATCGCCAGATCCATCAAGTCCGCCGGCCCTTCCCCTCGGAGACACGCGATCGATTCGGCAACCTCGACGGCGTTCCCCACCGCGCGGCCGAGTGGTTGGTCCATGCGCGTGACGAACGCCGTGACCCGCTTGCCCACGTTTGCCCCGATCTTGCACAACGCCCGGGCCAGGCCGACCGAATCTTCCTCCTCCTGGAGAAACGCACCGTCGCCGAACTTGACGTCGAGCACCAGGCCGTCGATCCCTTCGGCAAGCTTCTTGGACATGATCGAAGCGGTGATCAAGGCCGACGATTCGACGGTCGCCGTGGCATCGCGGAGCGCATACAGGAACCGGTCGGCCGGGGCGATCTCGGCGGTCTGACCGATCATGACCAGTCCGCACCGGGCCAGGACCTCGCGGTAGCGGTTCAGGTCGAGATCGACCCGGAAGCCGGGGATCGACTCCAGCTTGTCGAGCGTGCCGCCGGTATGACCCAGGCCTCGGCCGGAGACCATCGGCACCAGCACACCGGCCGCCGCGGCAATCGGCGCCAGGATCAGCGAGGTCTTGTCGCCCACGCCGCCGGTCGAGTGCTTGTCGATCTTGGGGCCGGGAATCGCACTCAGGTCGATCACGCGGCCGGAGTGCATCATCGCTTCAGTCAAGGCCACGGTCTCGGCCTCGCTCATTCCCATCATGTAGATGGCCATGAGCAGCGCGGACCACTGGTAGTCGGCCACGTCGCCCCGCGCGATTCCCTCCACCATCCAGCGAATCTCCGAGCGCGAGAGTTCCTCGCCATCGCGCTTCTTCCGGATGATGTCGACGGCACGGATCATCAGTTTTCTGCCTCTCCCGTTGCAAACTGCCGGTCGCCGGCATCGCCCAACCCGGGGTGGATGAAGCCGACCTCATTGAGCCGCTCATCGATGGCCCCCACGTGAATCGAGACCTCGGGCATGGCCTGGTTCATGCGGGCAATTCCCTCCGGGGCGGCGATCAGCGAGAGGAGCTTGAGCCGGGGAACGCCGGCCGCCTTGAGGATCTCGCACGTTCTGATGGCGGACCCTCCCGTTGCCAGCATGGGATCAACCACCAGGGCCACCGTGATCCGTGATCCCCTGGGAAACTTGTTGTAATATTCGGTCGGACGCAGCGTGTTCTCGTCGCGAAAGAGGCCGATGTGCCAGACCTCGGCCTTGGGGAGCAGCTCGAGAATTCCCTCCGCCATGCCCAGCCCCGCGCGGAGGACCGGCACAATGCCGACGACGTCGGTCAAGAGCCGGCAAGGCGACGGGCCCAGCGGCGTGGTCACCACGCTTTCCCGCGTGGGCAGGTCGGCCGTGGCCTCCTGGGCCAGCATGATCGCCAACGTCCGCACAAGCTGGCGAAACTCCGGCGGCCGCGTCCCCACATCCCGCAGCGCCGCGAGCTTCTGATGAACCACGGGATGCCCCGAAGCAAAGACCGACCGCACGATCGCCTCCCCTCCGCTTACGGCCAGGGCGTGGCGCGCCCACCGCGAGTACCTGCACCGAACGCCATCAGACCGCACCCATGTTACACAATCCGAGCCTCCCGGAACGACCACGACCTCCCGCCCTGCCCGAACTCCCCCTCCGGCTTGACCTCACACACGGCTGAGCCGGGGAAGTCACGCGAAAAGTGTGACATAGTGTGACATGGCCTGGCCCACCGCCTCACAGTCAGCCAAAAATCTCCGTCCGGAGTGTGACATTGTGTGACATGGCCTGGTCCGCCTCCTCACAGCCTGTGGGGTCCGCTGTGCGGACCGATTCCCAGCCGTTGCTCACGGTCCGCACAGCGGACCCTACAGGTGAGATGCCCGAGGCGAAGGAATCGGTGGCCATGTGTTTCGCTCGTGCGTGCGCGCACCCTGAGCGCGATTC
Source organism: Isosphaeraceae bacterium (assembly GCA_049966735.1). Classification (GTDB taxonomy): domain Bacteria; phylum Planctomycetota; class Planctomycetia; order Isosphaerales; family Isosphaeraceae; genus Aquisphaera. Next base: position 200 of record JBMFUH010000666.1, on the reverse strand, counting down.
TCTTCTATCAGTCTGCGCCACGATGATTGGTTTGATCACAACTTCCCAAGGAATTGTGTGCCTGAGCCGCCGAATGGAGCGGTCGCGCCGATCGTGCAGGCGCGCTGGGGGTGGAAACAGAAGCGCCCCATTCACGGCTCATCGTTTTGGGCGATGCCCCTTCGCCAGCACTCCGAGTAGGAATCTGGTGTCGAGTTGAT